>JANOFA010000152.1:0-1131 GCA_031413355.1 Gemmatimonadota bacterium
CATGGATCCGCGGGAGACGATCGTCGCCATAGCCGGCATGATCACCGGGATCATCGTCGTCTCGGCCATTGTCTGGGGGGTGGTAACGGGACTTCGAGCCCAGGCCAACGCCCGGGGTCGGTTGTCGGATCCGGCGCTCGAGCAGGAGCTGTCGGCGCTGCGTGACCACGTCGACTCCATGCAGCAGCAGCTCAACGAGGCGCAGGAGCGGCTCGACTTCACCGAGCGCATGCTGGCCCAGCACCGCACTCCCGAGCAGCTGCCTCGGGCCTGACGGGAGCGCCGAATGAACGAAAACGTGATCCCGATATTCGGGATGCTGACAGGGGTGATCACCAGCGGGCTCTTCTTCTGGTGCGTGGTCCAGGTGGCGCGAAGCGAGATCGGCCAGGCGCTGGCGCGTCGGATTCAGGGTCGCCATGGTGCGATGGCGCCGGAGCTGCTGGACGAGATCGGGGCGCTGCGCGACCAGGTCGAGTTCTTCAGCCAGCAGCTCACCGAAACGCAGGAGCGGGTTGAATTCACCGAGCGACTGCTCTCCCGCGGGCGGGCAGAGAGTCTGGGCGACGGCTGAGGCGGTCATGGAAGACATTCTCGCACTCCTGCTCATTTTCGGTGGCGGCACGCTGGTCGCCATCTCGTTCAGCCCCATCGGGCGGGCGATCGCCGAGCGGATCCGGGGTGGCGGTGGCGGGAGCGAGCCCGTGCCGGACCCGGTCCTGTACGAGGAGATGGAACGGCTCCGTGCTGAGCTCTCCGAAATGGGCGAACGGATGGACTTCACCGAGCGGCTGCTGGCCAAGCAGCGTGAAGTGGAACGACTTCCCGGGGAGAGCGCATGAACGCGGACCAGCGCTTCGCGCTCATCATCATCCTGTTCTTCGGCGGGGTGATGCCGTTTCTGCTGGCCTGGATGATTCCCACGGTCAAGGCGCGGATGAAGCGGCTTGACGCGGAGGCGGCAGCGCACGCGCCGACCGATCCGCGGCTGTACGAGGAGATCGACGCGCTCCGCTCCCGGGTGGGTGAGCTCGAGGAGCGGCTCGACTTCACCGAGCGGATGCTGACACAGTCGCAGGACAACGCACGCCTGACCGAGGGAAAATAGCATGGAAGGCGTCCTGTTCATCG
>JANOFA010000153.1:0-5821 GCA_031413355.1 Gemmatimonadota bacterium
CTCCCGGGTCGAAATCCACCTGCATCCGGATGACCTTGCCGCGCTGCGCAGTCAGGTCGAGCTGCCGGGGCGCGACGGTCAGGCCAACGACCTGCAGTGGATTCCCGACCCGGCAGTGGAGCGCGGCGGCTGTACCCTCGAGACGCCCCACCGGGTCGTGGATGGCCGGGTGGATCTGGCACTTGGAGAGCTGTACAACCGGATGCGCGATGACTGACGACACGCGGGTCCGGCGACTTGGCGATTCCACCGCCACCGGTCGGATGCTCGCCAGCCGGATCACGACCATCATCGATCGGGTGGCCGATGCCCCCCGCTTCGCGGTGCATGGCCGCGTCACCCGGGTCATCGGCCAGGTGGTGGAAGCGTCGTCGCTCGATGTCGCGCTGGGAGAGCTGTGCCGGATCGAGAGTCAGGGGCGCCCCCGGGTCACCACTCAGGTGGTCGGCTTTCATGAGCGCGGCGTCCTGCTCATGCCACTGGGAGAGCTGGAAGGCATCCATCCTGGCGCCACGGTGCGGCCGATGCGCCGCTCGCTTGATGTACGCGTGTCCGATGCCCTGGTGGGCCGGGTGGTGGATGGCCTCGGGCGCCCGATGGATGGGCTGGGCCCGATTGGTCCCGCCACCCGATATCCGCTCTCCGCCGAGCCGCCGCACCCGCTGGAACGGAGCAGAATCGACCGGCCGCTGGGGACAGGCGTGCGTGCCATTGACGGCCTGATCACGCTCGGCCGGGGTCAGCGTATCGGCATCATGGCGGGCAGCGGCGTCGGCAAGAGCGTCCTGCTGGGCATGATCGCGCGGCGGACCACGGCGGAGGTCAATGTGATCGCGCTGCTGGGCGAGCGTGGGCGCGAGGTGCGGGAGTTCATCGAGCGGGATCTGGGCCCTGAGGGGTTGCGGCGGTCGGTCGTCGTGGTCGCCACCAGCGACCAGCCCGCCGTGGTACGCGCCACGGGGGCATCGGTGGCGACCGCGATCGCGGAGTACTTCCGGGATCAGGGCAAGGATGTGCTGCTGATGATGGACTCCGTCACCCGTGTGTGCACGGCTTGGCGCGAAATGGGGCTCTCGGTTGGCGAGCCCCCGACCACCAAGGGCTTTCCGCCATCGGTCTTCGCCCAGTTGCCCAGACTGCTGGAACGGGCCGGGACCGGAAAGCGGGGCAGCATCACCGGGCTCTACACGGTCCTGGTCGAGGGCGACGACTTCAATGAGCCGGTGGCCGACTCGGCGCGCTCCATCCTCGACGGGCATATCGTGCTCACCCGGCAGCTCGCGTCCCAGAAGCACTTCCCAGCAATCGACGTGCTGGAGAGCGTGAGCCGGGTGCGCGATGCCGTGATCATCCCCGAGCACCTGCAGGCTGCCAACAATTTCCTGCGGCTGGAAGCGGCGTATCGCATGCAGGAAGACCTGATCGCGGTCGGGGCGTACAAGACTGGCGGTGACAAGGTGGCCGATGCGGCCATCGCACATCGGGAGGAAATGCTGGCCTACCTGCGGCAGCGGGCCGATGAACCCGTCACCCTGGACGATGCCCGGCTCAGGCTCGCCACGCTCATGCAGCGTGCCCTGCCCGGGAAGGCCGTATGAAGCGATTTGTCTTCCGCCTGGAGCGGCTGCTCCAGTTGCGAGAATCCGCAGAGCGGGCACGGGCGCGTGACCTGGGCATCGCCCTGCGGAGTGAAGCCGACTGCCGGGCAGAGGCCCTCGCTGGTGAAGCGCGACTGGTGGGAGCACGGGCTCAGTTCGCGGCGACATCTCGCGGTGTGGCCCAGGCCGGAACGCTGCAGAATCTCGATCTGGCGATCGGCGCACTGGCCCGCGAGTCGAAGGCGCTGGCAGACCATCACGAGCGCAGCCTGGAGCGGCTGGAAGTGGAGCGGCGGCAGTTTGAGCAGGCGCGGATGGCCAAGCGGGTCCTCGAGCGGCTGCGCGAACAGCGACGTGGCGCGTGGCACGAGGCATACAACCGGTGGGAGCAGGCCGAGATGGATGAAGCGGCAGGGCAGCGCGTCCACCGCGAGGGGGAGCTGTGAGGCAGGCAATCATCGGCGCGATCGTGGCGTTCTTCGTCTCGCTCGGTGGTACGACGGGTTACCTGGTGAAGAGCTACACGCCTTCGGTGGTCCCGGTCGATACACTGGCAGTGCAGGGCGATTCGTCCCGCGCTGACACTGCGCACGCCGACACGGCGACCGTCGGCCCGAAGGCGGCGGAGGTGCACGACAGCGCGGTCCCAACGATCGCCGGGGCACCGGTGCGGCCGACCGCAGCGTTAGAGCCGACAGCGCCCTCCGTCGGATCCACCGCGGATCCGATCGCCAGGGCGAGTGCCTACAAGCAAGTCGCCCGGGTCCTGTCGGCGATGAAGCCGCCCGAGGCGGCCAAGGTGATCGCGTTCCTGAGCGATGACGAGGTCGAGGGGTTGCTGCGCTCCGTCGGCCCGCGCCAGGCGGCGGACTTTCTCACGAATATCCCGAAGGAGCGCGCGGCCCTCCTCAGCCGGCGTCTGCTCAAACCCAAGCCATCCGGAGCGACGCGGTGACAAGTCCACTCTCGCTGCTGGCGGCAATTGCGGCGCCTGAGCCTGCCACGGCACCAGAGCCGATGACCGATCCGGCGCTGTTCGGCACGGCCCTGCTCGCCGCGATGCAGACCGTAGTTCAGGCGGGCAGCCTGCCGCAGGTGAAGCTGACAGTCCTGATCGACGCGCCGATTCCTGAAAGCGACGACCACCCTTCCGCGCCGGAAGCTGGTCCGGGCCTTGCCGAGCAGGCGGCGAACAGCCAGAGCACCGACGTGCCGTCGACCACTCAAAAGGCCGAAGCCGTCACGCCGGAATCGCTGGGTGAACTGCTGGCTCCGGCAGTGCGGGTCGCTCAGCGAGTCCGCGACCAGCCGGACGAGCTGCCCCAAGATCGGCGGACCGCGCAAGCGAACGAATCGAAGAGCCACTGGAGTCTCACCCGAGCCCCATCGCGTCAGGGGTTGGGTGCCGCGCAGAATGCCACCCAGCCGCCACCAGCAGAGCAATTGCCTTCCCCGACAGCTGCCACCACGCCCACCTCGGCGCCGGCAGATGCACCGCTGGCCAGGTCCCCGAGCGCTGCCCAGACAACGCTGTGGGAGGAGGCCGCCGGCAACAGCGCCGCTCCGATCGCGGACCGGCCGGCGCTTGGCCGCGGCGACCAGGCGCCGGTGGTTGCGCTGCCGACGCCACAACAGCCCACAAAGGCGTCTCGCCAGTCGCCGCCAGTCGAGCGGAGTGTCACAGCCGATGGTGAAGCGGCGCAGCCTGCAGCAGAGCCGCCGTTGACCGCGCCGATCGGCTTGGCCCCAGGGCAGGTTGGGGTCGTAAGAGCAGACCAACCCGGTGTGCCCACCTCATCGGCGCGTGCGCCGCAGCGTCCCGACACGGGCCACCCGGAACGAATCCGGAGTCAGACCCCATCGGGGAATGAACTGCGCCCCCTGGCGGTGGTGCCCTCCGGCAAGCCGACAGCCGCAGGAGATGCCCCGCTATCTGCGACGCCCAGACCGCGGCGTGAGCGGCTGAGCGAGCCGCTCGCTCGTTCCGTACAAGCGGGGCCTGAGGTCATGCTGACACGTGAATCACCGCTCACGCTGCCGGAATCGGTCTCGATGGCTGAGCCGCGCGCCGCCCCACGCGGCGATGAATCGCTCGTCCAGCGGGCAGCGGGGACCGAGACCCCGAATCCAGATCCGGCAGCGGCGCTGAACTCCGCGGCGATGGCATCGGGGCGGATGCCCCATCGCCCGCTCGCGGCCGACTCGGCGCCGGCCCGGAATGATCGTCGTGACGCGCCGCCACCTCGGATGACACTGGAGGACTCCGCGCTCGAGAGCGCAGAGGGCCACCTGACAATGCGGGACAAGGCGGACGCGAGGCCGGGGGACCCGATGGTCAGCGCCCCTCGCGGGTCACTCGCGTCGGCCTTTGCCCATGCGCTGGCAGACTTGCTGAGTGAGGCAGAGATCGCCGACCTGCGGGTGGTTCGCGGGCGACCAGAGTCCTCGGGTGACGAGAGAGAGCCGTCCGCGGTCCTCTCCGGCCGCACCGCACCACTGCCGGCGATGGCCGATGCTTCGGCTGCCAGCGAGCGATCCGGGTCAACCGCCGGGAACGATCAGGTCCCGGCCACGGAGCCAGAGCGCCCGAAGGGATGGAGTACGCGGGGAACGCACCAGCCTGTCGCCGATGCCGAGGGTGACACCGCCGTGCTGACGTCAGTGGCGGCGCCTCCACCACGTACTCCGCTTGCGACCGTTGCGCCGTCCCGAGTTGCTGCCATGCCGCCATCCATGCCGGAGGCGGCCTGGGAGATGGTCGAGCGGCGCGTGGTGCCAACGGAGCGGATGGAGCGAAAGCTGCCGTCCGACCGGCAGGAGCTTCCCCCCGATCCCAGGACCCGCGCGCATGATGCGGACAGCGGGAAGCGCGAGCCTGTCGCCAGGGGCGACATGCCAAGTGATACGCACACCAACAGTTCCTCATCGTTGGGCGGTCAGATCCAGCGCGGTGGCGAGTCCACGCCACGGCCGCACGAGGCCGGTTCAGGCGAGGCACGCAACCTGCCCAGCAGGGACTGGAGCCGGGAAGTACCGGCAGGCCTTGCCGACCGGATCACACTGCAGCTCACCGATGCCGATGGTCGGCCAACCCGCATTCGAGTGGCGGTGCTCGGCGAGCAGATCCGGGCCGTGATCCTCCCACCGGACACGGAATCGGGGCGCCAGCTGGAGCGGCGGATGGACGACCTGCACGCCGCCCTCGTCAGGCAGGGATTCGTGGACCCGAAAGTGTCGGTGCAGCAGTCGGTGGCGTCGGAGATTGTGGCAGGGTGGGTGCCTCCAGGTCGGACAGATGTGCCAGTCCCGCGCGGCGCGGAGCAGCCGGCGGATGAACAACGCCAGGGATCAGGCCGCCGCGAACAGCAGCAGCATGGGGAGCAGCAGCGGCATCCCCAGGGGCGATCCCGCGACCGGGATCCCGAACCGCGCGAGAGGGAGTCGGCATCATGATTACAACGAACGCACTGTACACCGGGCGAAGGGCCAACGCGACGTCGGCAGAAGCCACGAGCACTCCGGCCGGAGGCAACCTCGGCAAGGACGAATTTCTTCAGTTGCTCGTGACCCAGCTGCGCTACCAGGACCCGCTGAACCCGTCGAAGCCGGAGGAGTTCGCCTCCCAGCTGGCGCAGTTCACCAGTCTGGAGCGGATGCAGAACATCGAAACCATTCTGCAGGGACAGACCGATGCGACATCGCTGAGCGTACTCGCGATGAAGGCGGATCTGGGCGCGTCGTTCATCGGGCGCAATGTGATCGCAGGGGGCGACGCGCTTGAAGTGACAAGCAGCGATCCCGCCACGGTCACGGTCGACATCGGTGCCAAGGGGGGCAAGACGACGCTCACGGTGTTCGACGGTTCGGGCCGTGAAGTCAGCAAACAGGATCTTGGCTTCCGCAATGGGGGACGACAGACGCTCACGGCGGGGACGCTGCCGACCGGCGAGTACACCTACAAGGTCTCGGTCACCGACGCGTCCGGGAGCGAAGTGGCGGTGCAGACCTACACCTCGGGCATCATCGATGGGGTGTCCTTTCAGGGAGGCACGGTCGTGCTGCGCTCTGGCAAGCTCACGTTCGCACTGGACAATGTGGTCGAAGTGGAACGCGCGCCCGCAGGCGCGGCGGCCATGGCTGCGGTAGCCAGGGCTCGAATCCTTCCCATCAACGTGGAGTCGCTCCTGCCATGATGCGGTCGCTCTTTGCCGGCGTTTCCGGAC
>JANOFA010000154.1:0-3152 GCA_031413355.1 Gemmatimonadota bacterium
GATCACAACCGGGTGTACTACTACTCCATCATGCCGAACATGCTGCTCTCGCTGCACCCCGACTATGTCATGTACCACGTGCTCTGGCCGGTGGCGGTAGACCGCACCAAGGTCTTCTGCCACTGGCTGTTCAACCCGGACACCCTCAAGGACCCGGGCTTTGATATCGAGGACGGAGTCAAATTCTGGGACATGACCAACCGCCAGGACTGGCATGTCTGCGAGTTGAGTCAGAAGGGGATCATGTCCAAGGCGTACACCTCGGGTCCCTACTCGCGCCGGGAGACGATCTCCGCCGCCTTCGATCGCGACTACATCCAGGCGATGGACCACCCGCTCAACACCATCTTCCCGAACCAGGGCGGCTGACCGCGACCGAGCAGCGGGCGCACGCGATCGCGTGCGCCTACAGCAATCCCCGCCGCTTGAGCCGGTTGTACTGCTCCACGACGGCGGCGCTCGCCCCCGCCGGCCCCACATCGAGGACCAGGACCCCGCGTCCGCGCAGCTCCGCGAGCGCCTCGGTGCGCGCCTGCAGCAACTCCTCCGCCGCCGCCCGTTCAAAGGCTCCGGCCGCCGTCGCCGGTCGCCCGGTCGCCAGCCGCTCCATCCCCGGATCCCTGAGCGTCACGGCGAGCGGCAGGTGCCGCGGCCGCAGTGTGCCAGCCTGTGCCACCAGCGCCTCACTCGCGGTCCGGTCGATCACGTCGGTGAACAGCACCGTGAGCGCGCGCTTGCGGTTCCGGGTCGACAGATAGGCGAACGCCGCCGGATAGTCCGGCTCCACCAGCTTCCCCTCCACCGCGGCGAGCGCGTCCAGCACCGCACGCAGCGCCCGCCGGCCCCGCGCCGGCGGCACATACTGCTGGACGGTGTCGGCGAAGACCAGCAGCCCGACATTGTCGTCGTGTTCCACCGCGCTATGGGCGAGGTGCAGCGCCGCTTCAATGACGGATTCCAGCCGGGGACGGCCATCGACCACCGCCGTCAGCATCCGCCCCGCATCGATCATCAGCAGCACCTGCTGCCGCCGCTCGTCCTCGTATTGCCGGGCCATCACCTTGCCGCGACGGGCGGTCGCTTTCCAGTCGATGGTGCGGGTATCCTCGCCCGACACCCACTCCCGCAGGCTCTCGAACTGCCGCCCCTCACCGATGCGCCGGATGCTGCGGAATCCCGCCTCGCGCCGGCGCTGGGATTGCGTGGGCAGGGTGCGAAGCGAGGCGCCGATCAGATTGGGATACACCGTGGCCTGCCACGGGAGGTCGAGCTTGCGCTGCGCCCAGGCCAGGCCCCACGGCCCCAGTATCCGGAGATGCAGCATTCCCCCCGACCCCTTGCCACGGTACTTGGGGTGCAACACCAGTTCCTCGATCAATGGCGCCCCAGGCGGCAGCACCAGTCGGCGCTCCGTGCCTGACTCGGCCCGGAGCATCGGTGGAAACACCTCTCTCAGCCGAATCGTGAGCGACCGGGCCAGTCCGTGGGACCAGCGGTACCGCAGCGGCAGTGGCCGGCCGACGGAGAATGCCGGTGGACCCTCCCGGGTCACCGCGAGCGTCGCCGTCCCAGTGCCCGCGGCGCGAAAGGCATCAACGCCCCACGCAGCGAGCCATAGCAGATCGGCCACCAGCAGCAGCGCCCCGGCCCACGGTACCACCAGTGCGAGCGGAGCGATCAGCGCGAGCGCCAGTCCGCCCAGATACCACCGCCGGGCCGGGATCACCATCACGGGGCCGGCTCCCGCGGCCAGGTGTTATCGGTGAAATCACGATCGGGAAAGCGCCGCTGCGGGTCCAGCACAATCCGTTCGATCGTCCGGCCGCCGAACGCGAGGGGTGCGACGAAACTCCGCGCACCGTCAAACCAGACGCCCACCGACCAGGTGACGGTCGCGACATTGCCTTCGATGACGGCGTTTCGCATGGGCCGGATCGGCGGTCCCGTCGCGGCGAACTCCACCCGCAGCACCACCGGTGACGGCATCTCGCCCGCTTGCGCCACGGTCACCAGCGTCCGCCCCGCGCGCGTCGTCACGGATGCGACAGAGCCATCCGCCGATTCCGTGGTGAAGAGCCAGGAGTACCAGAACCATCCCAGGTCCTGCTTGAGCTCGCGGTTCATCGCGAACATGAAGTCCCACGGCGAAGGATGCCGGAACCGCCAGTCGCGGGCGTAGGCCTGCATCGCCCGGGCCACCGCGCTGTCGCCAACGATGGCACCGAGCATCGAGAGCATCATTGGCGCCTTCTGGTAGGTCACATACGAGGTGAAGGCACCGCCGTAATTGTTGTCCCACATCATCGGCGCCTGCGTCTCGGCGCCTGCCGTCTGGCCGAAGCTGCCGCCCAGGGTATCGAGCACCGGAGCGGCACGCCTGAACGCCGCGCCGGAGAGGATATTCATGTACACATTGAATCCCTCATCCATCCAGCCATACCACGTCTCGTTGACCCCCACCATCATCGGCCACCACTCGTGACCGATCTCATGGTCGGTCACGCCGAAGCCCGGCCCGCTGAAGGTGAGCATGGGATATTCCATCCCGCCTTCGGGGCCATCCACCTGGGTGAACTGGGGAAAGGCGTAGGGGAACCAGAGCCGGGAGTAGAACTCCAGCGCATGTCGGGCGAACGGGCCCGTCGCCCGGTAGCGGTCATGCTCCGGCAGGTAGAACAGGTGGACGGGAATGGGGCCGCGCCCGGGAATCGTCGCCCGCGTCGCATCCCACACATAGTCCGGCGAGGCAGCCCAGGCGAAGTCGTTCACCGTGTCGGCCACGAAACGCCACCGCGCCCGGTCGATGTTCCCCGGCCCAGGGCCACGCAGCACGATATCGCTGCCGCCCATGGTGCTCGCCGCGACGCCACGTTCCTCCGTCGTCACGATGGCAATGGTGCTGTCGCTGTCGAGCGCATGACTGAGGCGCTCGCGGATGGTGGGACTGAGCACTTCTCCGGCATTCGCCAGTGTCCCCGTCGCCCCGACCAGCCAGGTGGATGGCAGGTCGAGCGTCACGTCGAAGGCGCCGACGTTGTTGTAGAACTCACTCGCGCCCAGGTGCGGCTCCAGGTCCCAGCCGCGGAGGTCGTCGTACTTGGCCACCTGCGGATACCACTGCGCCACCTGGAAGAGGCGGCTGCCACGCCGGC
>JANOFA010000155.1:0-1131 GCA_031413355.1 Gemmatimonadota bacterium
CTCGATCAGCGCGCGCCCCGCGACCCGCACCAGCGGCTTTGGCAGGTTGCCACGGGCGGCGGAGAGCCGCGAGCCGTTACCGGCGGCGAGAATCACCGTCTGGCGTGTCGTGGTCGAATACTGGGACATGCGCGGTGCACCGGGGTCGAAGGCGAGGTCTGGATTATCCGGTCTGAAATGGCAACAAGCAGGCCTGCAGAGCGATGGGCGCGAGGCGCTAGGCGTTACTGAACAGCACGCCACCGGGCGATCGGTAAGCGTCTGAGAAATAAGCACTTGCCCGCGACCAGTCCCGCCTCGCGCCTCGCGCCTAGCGCCACCTTCCGCACCCGCCGGCCTTCGCCTCAGGCCCGCCGTGTCGTTCAACCACGTGTCACTTGATTATTCCGCCGAGTGATTGCCCATCGTTGGTGCCCCGGCCACATTCCCCGCCTATGCTCGTTCTCCCTCTCGGGCTCGCCCTCGCCCTCCTCCAGGCGCCGGCCCCCGATTCGACCAGCCGCCAGATTGTGGTCGCCCCGGCGGAATCGCTGCAGGTCACGGTGATGGGCCCGCGAACCGGGCCGCCGGTCGTCATCATCCCTGGCCTGATCAGTCCGGCCTACGCCTATCGCCACGTCCTGTCCCCGCTGGCGGCGGCAGGCGTCCACGTGATCGTCATCGAACCACTCGGCGTGGGCCAGTCCAGTCGGCCGGGCACTGCCGACTACTCCCACACCGTGCAGGCGGCCCGGGTGGCGGCAGTGATGGATTCGCTGGGCGTGCGTCATGTCGTGCTGATGGGGAATGCGGTCGGGACGGCGATCGCGCTCCGGCTCACGCTCGCCCGCCCCGAACTGGTGGGGCGGCTGCTGCTGGTCGAGGGCGGAGCGCTGGAGACGGCGGCGGTGCCGGGGGTGAAGACGGCGCTCAAGTTCGCTTTTCTCGTGCGCATCTTTGCCGGGCGGGGCCGAGTCCGGAAAGAGCTCAAGAAGGGGCTGATCGCGAGCTCGGGCGACACCACCTGGGTGACTGAAACGGCCATCGACAACTACACCGCCGGCTCGGCCGGCGACGTGGGCGCGGTGCTGCGGGCGCTCAAGGGAATGCAGCGGGCCGTCGAACCCGAGCCGCTCACGCCCCGGCTTGGGA
>JANOFA010000156.1:0-2435 GCA_031413355.1 Gemmatimonadota bacterium
ACGCTGCCGGACAGGCGCATGCACCCGATGTGGCGCGGCCACGGTTGTGCTCGGCTCTAGTACTCGTGCCATCTTGGCGGACAGTTCCTTCTTCACCGCCGCGCCACGCAGGTCATGCGCGGCCGTTAGGCTCCTTCAGCACGCGGTGCCCTCTTGCCTCCGTACGGCCTTCCTATTACTTTCGTCCGTACACCGAGGAGGCCCCATGACCAAGACCGTGCCCCGCCCTGGGCGTCCGCCTTCGCGGAAGGGCAAGGTTCGCAAAGAGTTCTGGCTGAGCCCCAAGCTCCTCCGGGAGGCCCAGCAGTGCTTGGGGACCGCCACCGAGCGGGAGACGGTGGAGTTGGCGCTCGACCTCGTCGCCTTTCGCCGGGAGCTGGCCGCTGGAGCCTCCGCTCTCGCAGGGCTGCACTTGGCGCGCGCGGACTGAGCGGTGCCCCCGAAGAAGTACGTGCTCGACACCAACTGCTTCATCGATGCGAGTCGTGACCCAAAGGCGCGAGAAGCGTTCACCGCGTTTTGCGCCACGGTCGCGCCCGGCCTCTACCTCAGTGCCGTGGTGGGTGCCGAATTGCGGGCCGGGACCGCGAACACCCGAGAACGGCGCACCCTCGAAGACGAGGTGTTGGCGCCGTATGTCCGCCGCGCCCGCGTGCTCGCCCCATCGGCGCGGAGTTGGGAGGTGCTCGGGGAGACCCTCAGCCGGCTGCGAGAAGAAAGCGGCCTGCAGTTGCGTCAGACCCCGAAGAGCTTCGTGTTCGACATTCTTGTGGCTCAATCGTGCCGTGAGGCCGGGGCCATCCTCGTGTCGCGCAACACGAAGGACCTGCGGCGGATCGCGGCCGTGTTCCCGTTTGAGCACGTGGAACCGTACCCGGGCGTATGAGCACCAAGCCGCAGCAGCCTTGCCAGGCTCGCCGCTACAAAGCGGTGGTCTTGGGTGGGGTCAACAGCGGATCGCCCTGGCGTCCGCCTTTTCTTTGCACTGAAGCCGCGCAGGTATAGCCCGGTCCGGCCGGCGCGTCACCGTTCGGCGTGGCGGTGTCGGGACGGTTCCGGCCCAAGGAAGCCGGTCATGTGGCGCCTTCGCGCCGGACGCCGTATCGTGTTCTTCAATCGGAATGAATCGCGCAGCCCGCACTCGACCGGCGCCTCCGTCGGTCGTGGTGCGGCGTGCACGCGCCATCCTTCCGCGACCCCGATCGGATTTCCTATAGGGTAAATGTTGCCGCATGGCAGACTCTGGCGAGTGGTCAAGCGAAGGCCTGGGAGCCTCGACCGTATGATTGGCCGCTGGAGGGGCAACGACCGCACGGTTCCCTCGGGCACCTGACCCCGCGGGAATATGCGGCACAACGTCAGGACACCAGGACAGCAGAAGCCGCCGTTCTCTCGCTGTAACCTGTCTGTAAACGGGACCAACGTCACACGGTCCCGGAGTCTCCGTACTCGCTGTGTGCCGAGCGGGTGAGCTTACGCTACACCGAGCCTTCTGGCTGGTGGCTTCCGGTCGCGGAGATCGAGTCGATAGCAGAGAGAAGAGACGATTCGCCTCTGTCCACTGGACACCGGCGACACCGCGTGGGCCACGAAGCCGCCCCAGAGCAGCATGGTCTGGCCCGGCAGGAGCCTCAGCCTGACCGCGCCCTGTCTCGGCTTTGCCCGGATCGCCTCGGTGCTCTCGAGCAGACGGGTCGGATAGAGACAGGACACGCCGCCGGCCCCCGAGCGACTCGATTCATCCACAAGACAGGTGATCAGGACCAGATCGCAGCCCTCACCATCACGGTGGATGCCGATACCGTCGCCGCGACGCGTGTAGTAGAGATACCCCCCGCGCGGTCCGGTTGGCACCACTGGGAGTCCGGTCACTTCCCGGATGAACCGGAGTGTCCGGCGATCGTGGTAGAACGCCCGCTGGGCACCCACACTGGTCGCCCTCAGTTGCCGGTGGGCCGGCGTTCCATCCGCCTTGAAGGTTGCTCGACTACTCTCGAATGCCTCCGGTAGGAGCTTCAAAGCCTCTGCCCGCATCCGGGCGAAGGTGCCCTTGTCGGGAAACGCTTCGAACATCTCGTAGCCGCCCTTCTTCATGAGCGGAGAGTCGAGCACCCGCCCCGGGATCAGCGTGCCGCCGCTGGGTGAGGGCAAGTTACGGCGTCTCCGGAAGATTCACTGGCAGCGCCAGCGCCAGATAGCGGCCGCCCTCTTCGAAGGCCAGCCGCAGCGCCACCAGTTCGTCGAGGAATTCCCCCACCTCATCCCCATCCACCTCGCTCACGCCAGCGGCGCACAGCGCCTGGTGGGCCTGCGGGATCGTGGCGCCGTCTTCGCAGGCCAGATAGATCAAGGCTTCGGCCTCGCCGAAGGAATAGTCGGCCTGCTCGAGGCTGGGCCGCCGATCGGTCACGGTCAGAAAGCCCGGCCCTCGACGG
>JANOFA010000157.1:0-2440 GCA_031413355.1 Gemmatimonadota bacterium
GCCGAGACACCATACTCGAGGCGGCCGGCCGCCAGCCCCTCGTTGCGCAGGCGATAGGTCTGGTTGAACTCGCGCACCTCCCCGAACGGTCCGTAGGCGATGAAATCGACCGGGTTCTCACCGTACTCGATCGGCACGTCGAACGAATACTGGCCGAGCGGATTCACCGAGTCGAAGCCGATGAGCCGTCCACCGCGATACGCCTCGACCGTCCAGCCGCTGCCGAGTTGACCCGAGAAGGGGATGTTGCCGAGGACGGACGGGCGGACGTAGGGGCTGTTCGAGAGCGCAAAGCCGCGCACCGTGCGGACGCGCGGCCCGGTGCTGATCCCATCGCCAAGCTGCACCTGGGAGAGCCAGGGATTGTCGCGCCAGATGCCGGTCCACGACGCCTCGGTCCGCGGCCCCTTGCCGGTGCCGTTCTGGCTTTGCAGCCCGAGGGCGAGCGACCCGCCGAACAGGTCGAGGCCAAAGGTGGTCGCGTAGGCGCCGGCGTCGAGTCCATTCGTTGGGGTCAGCAGCGAGTAGTCGAGCACCAGCCCGTTGAGCCGCGACCGTTCCAGGCCCAGCCGCAGTCCGGTGTATTCCGCCGTCGAGGAGTGGCGGAGCTGCGCCTCGAGGAGCGCCTCCCGGCGAATGCGCCGGGCCACGGGGAGGTTGGCCGGCTCGATCACCGTCACCTGCAGGTCGGGCCAGCTGACATCCCACTCCAGGGAAAAGACCTTCGCCATCACTTTGGTGGCGAGGTAGATCTCATCGTCCGTGGCGACGATTTCATCGTCCGTGAGCGCGAGCTTCTGCTTGCCGATGCGCAGTGTGCGACGGGCGGGGTCGATGACGAGCCTGACGTTGCCGGGCTGGACCATGGCCTCGAGTGTCCCGTCCGGCAGCCGCGACGAACGGATTTCGGCGAGTTCGAAGAACGCCCCGAGTGGGATCAGCGCATCGTCGCCGGCCCGGTACGCCTCGACGGTGCGCATGGCGATCCGGCCCAGCTGCAGTTCGGTCAGCACCGGCTCGGCGCTGACCAGCTTTCCCTTCGGGCCGGCGAATCGCTGTGCCCGGAACGAGGCCACAGAATCCGCCACCGTCCCGTTGTGTACCGGGAGGGTGACCCTTGCGGGAGCGGCCGCGACGGCAAGACGCTCCACTCCTTCGCGAATCGAACGCAGCAGTCGGCGCATGCCGTCGACCAGCCCGGAAGTCGATACGGCCGGGTGAACGCTGCCACTGTCTGTGGGCGGTGGGGTGACGCGGCTTTCCGGTGCCGCCAGTCTGGTCCTGGTCTGAACCGGTTGGCGCGCGGGGGTTGTGATGGGAAGGCGCGGCTTGTTGGTGAGCACTGCTGGCGGCTTCGCCCGCGAGGGTGCAATATCTGCCGTAGCCGGCCCGGACCAGGGCTCGGAGAAGAGCGAATCGCTCGCGAGCGGTCCGTAGGACGGCGCCTCTTCCGCCAGCGCGAGTCCGGAGATGACGGCGCCTGGCGCGGCTGGCCGAGCGGCCCTGCGTACGTCGGCAACGAATGGGATCGACAGCAGGAGCAGCAGCAGGAGCCCGCGCCGCCGACCACGCCCCGCGCGACTCACGGCAGCGTCACGGTCAGGGAATCACGCGCCACCGGGGCCCGGAGCAGCTGTTCCGGGAGGATGTCGCTGCGCTGGGTCGCGACCTCGAGGTGCAGCGTATACCGGCCGGCTGGTGCGAGCGGCAGGGCAAAGGCGGGGTGGGCATCGTAATAGACGGCGACCGGCTGCTCGAACGTCGCCACCGTGGCGCCACGGTCGTTCACCAGCGTGCCGAGCACGGTGCCGAGGTACGCGGCGCGGCCCTGGCGCTCCAGTCGGACATGCACTCGCAGGGAGTCCCCGTCCACCGCGGTGCGCAGACCCGACAGGCTGATACCAGTCTGCAACTGTCCCTTGCGGTAGATGAGCGGGATGATGGTCCGCACTTCGAGCGTGAGTCCGATTTCGATGCCGCTCGACTCGGCGCCGCTCACCGGCAGCGTGCCGCCCTTGGCGCCGATCATGATCCGGGACCAGTACTCCCCGTCGGCCAGTCCCTGCGGCGGCCGGGCCAGCAGCCGGATCGTCTGGCGCTGCAGCGGCGGGATGGTCATTCGGCGGGGGAAAGCCTCGATCCACTCCGTGGCGGACGCCAACGAGAGCTGGGTCGAGTCCGGGGTGTAGAGCATGAAGTGACCGAGCGAGTCGGTCACCGGATAGGCATAGAAGAGGCTGATCGCCACCTCGGCGGGATCGGCACCCGGATTGTAGAGCGTGATGGACGCGCTCCGGGTCCGATGGTCGAGGTAGATGGCATGCGGTGCGACGATGACGCCCTGCGCGGTCACGGCGCGGGCAGATCCCGCGGCGAGGAGGACGAGGGCGAAGAGGCAGCGCATGATCAGAAGAAGGTGCAGGTCAGCGTGATGGTGCCG
>JANOFA010000158.1:0-12906 GCA_031413355.1 Gemmatimonadota bacterium
CAGTACCACCGTGCCCAGGCCGACGGCTCGGCCCTGGTACTCAACTAACCGAGCCTCCGGAAAACCCGGGGCGATTCAATGTCCTTCGACTACACTTTCGACTATATCGTTGCGCCGATCGGCTCTGTTGAAGTGAGTGCAGTCGCAAGCGCATTGAAGCTCAAGGCAGCGTCTCTGGCATCGCTGTTGCTCAAGGCGGGCTACACAATCGCGAACCGGAATGGGATTGCCTTTGTCGAAGACTGGCCGGTTGGGGCTCCCAGTATCCTAGAGATCATGACCTCAAGCACTTCTGGGGGCAACAAGAAGCGACGGTCCGGGATATCTCATGCCTTCGAGGACGCGTTATTGAGGAAGTCCCACAGGTCTCCGGGCATAAACTACCGCCAAGTATGGGCTAGAATGGTTAGCCAACTAATTGTAAAGAGCGAAATCGCACTCGAATGGGGAGGGAAAGCAGTCTGGCTGGTTCAAGATGTGCTTGTCGAATACATTCGTGCTTCGACGGCGCTGGACATGTCCAAGTTCATGTCAGCGCATCCGTCTGAAGTCAACATGCTCAGCTTCTCGTATGGCGAAGCTTTCAACGAGTTCAATGGAGTAATCGAGCTCTCGAAGCCAACGCTATACGCTGGCCCAATGACTGCGCCTGGGAATATCAATGCCCCCTCGCCTAGTTTCTCCGACATGATCCGTGCGCCGAGCAGACCCTCAGCGGTGATGCTTCATAGGCGTCTATTGCGACGCAGTGCCGCCAACCATGTGATTGCGCCTTGACTCTCGGAATACGCAATGGACATTCTGAGTCGGCAGCAACGAAGTGCAGTGATGCGGGCGGTAAGATCGCGGGATACCGTGCCGGAATTGTGGGTCCGCAAGTTAGTTCATCGCCTCGTGGGGCGCTTCCGGTTGCACGACAGGCAGTTGCCTGGGCAGCCAGACATCGTAATGCCGCGGCGGCGGAAGATCATATTTGTTCATGGCTGTTTCTGGCACAGGCATGCGGGTTGCGCGCAAGCAAGGCTTCCGAAGTCGAACCAAGGATATTGGCACCCAAAGCTGGCAGCGAATGCGGCGCGGGATCAACGGAACATTGCTTGGCTTAGCGCACATGGATGGCGTGTGCTGGTAGTCTGGGAGTGTCAAGTGAAGCGCGCCGAAGTTGTGAGCCGTCGAGTTGCCAAGTTCATTTTCCGGAAGTAGTAGGCCACTACTCTAGGAAATGGACACTGAGGAAATCATGCCTGGAACTACAACTCGGCTTCGGAAAGAGCGAGATGCGACCCCGATGGTGGAAGCCGCCTGTTTGGCTCTCTATGAGCGCGGCGGTGGGCCACTCCACTACGAGGAAATCGCCAGCGCCATGCGCGCACTTGGCCTGACACCCAGAGGCGCGCCAATCTTAGGTAGATCTGTTCAGACACGCATTTGTGAACAATTGCGTGAGTTGGGAGAGAGAGCATGGTTTCGTCGAGTAGGGCCAGGCCGGTTCGAGCTCGCGCCGGAGGGGCGAGCTATGTGGAGTGATCCGGAACCGTAGAAGGTTCGCAGAACTCGAACCGTAAGCTCCCCCACCTGCGGTAACCTACTGGTACAGTCTGCGAACTTGCTGGGCGCCTCCGACTGTCACACCCCTGGTGGACCTTCCTAACCATGCCCCCCACCCTCTCCTGGCTCGACTCCTCCTCCGCCTCACGCCGCAAGGCCATGGAGGTCATCAAGCTGTTCGAGGAAAAGGGCACCGTAGACGAGATCGGAATCGGCTCGGTCCGGGACGCCCTTTCCGACTCCTTGTTTCCCGGCACCTCGGTCCTGCACACCCGGGCCCGGTACTTCTTCATCATCCCTTGGCTCTACCAGGCCCTCGAAGCGAAAGGCACCCCCTCCGCGGCCATCGCCAGGGAGGCTCGTCGCTCTGAGGTCGGACTCATCGAGACTCTGCTGGCCGCCGAGGATAACGCCGGCACGATCGGACGGGTGGCCAAGCTCCAGCTCAAGATTCTCCCCTCAACCATGTACTGGACCGGGCTCCATGCCTGGGGGCTCAGGCCCCCGGAGAACTCGCAAGACCAGTACCACCGCTCGCTCGATCGGTTCTATCGTAGTCGCGCGAGCAGTGAACGTGACGACGACGGCCAGGCCCTCGACGGCCGTCGCAAGCCCAATTGGCACGCAGGGATCCCCGCCGCCCCCGCGGGCTTCCCCAAGTGCCCGCTCTCTTTCGAACTCACCCGCGCAGAGGCCGACTACCTCCGGGAACGAATCCTCACCCAGTGCCCCGGCACGCTGCTCGCTCATCTGGTGGACAGGTGCAAACCAGCCGATGATGCCCCCTTTGTATGGGAGCACACCGAGAGCCCCGGCTTCCCGGGGCCGGTAAAGGAGCGTCTGGTCCACGCGCGGAACTTCTCGGAGACTATTCATGGCGCCGCACTTCTTTACAACCTGATGCTGTCGGAGCTGGGTAAACGGGAAGAAGGCATCGAGGCATATCGGACTGCCTTCAGTGAGTGGGCCAGACGGATTCTCGACCGCCGCGCCGATCTCGGCGGCTGGAACCGTGGCGAGTTCTGGAAGCTGGTAACCGCCATCAATCCGCGGATCCCCGCTCCGACCCGGAGCTTCGTCGATGGCTGGCTCGATCTTGCCTTGGCGGGGACTCCCGGCGCCCTCCGTGACTACCCCCGCGCTCGAGGCCTGATCTCCAACCGCGAACGCGCGATGAAGGGCCGGTTAGCCCGCCTGCACAGCCCAGAGGCACTCGCGCGCTGGCGCGGGGCCTCTGGAGCGAGCCAGTTGAACTTCCGCTGGGACCCCCAGGTCCGCCGCCTCACGTCGGACATCCAGCGGGGGCTCCTCCGCAATGCTTGATCCCCAGGATCGGACCGTGCTGTGGGAAGCCCTGTCGCCTCCAGAGGGCTTCGTGCTCGATGAGGGCATTGGAACCACCTACACGCTCGATCTCGTCACCCTTCTCTCCGCTCCGCTCGCCTTCACCCTGTTCGAATGGGAGGATGCGCAGGGCCAGCCCACCTCCAATCCGGTGCTGCTGCTGGAGGCACTCCGGCGCCACATCGGCCGACTGACCGTCTTCTGCCAGGCCGGACGCATCGCAGTACCGCCGCCGAATAATCCGCTCTTCGGCTACCTGGAGGACAGCGTCGTCGAGGTAACCACGGGCCGCGAAGATGGGATCTTCCATCCAAAGCTCTGGGTGCTCCGCTACCTGAACTCCGATACGAACGAGGTTCGGTACCGGGTAGTCTGTCTGAGCCGAAACCTCACCGACGACCGGTCGTGGGATCTCTCCCTGGTACTGGAAGGGCCACTGATCGACCGGAAGAACGCCTTTGCGCTGAACCATCCGCTCGGCGACTTCGTGAGAGCGCTGCCCGGCCTCGCCCTCCGCGTGGTGCCGGATGTCGCCCGGCAGCGCGCCGAGCGGATCGCCGAGGAAGTCCGCCGGGTAGACTTCGCCAGCAGCCTTCCCGAGCCCTTTGATGAACTCGCCTTCCATCCCATCGGCATCGAAGGCTACCGCACATGGCCGCTCCCCGAATCCTGGACGCGCGGCCTAGTCATTTCGCCGTTCATCGATAGCGAGCAAGCCGAATACCTCGCGCGGGATACAGCGGGCAGTGTGCTGATCTCGCGTGTCGAGGAACTTGATCGGCTTCCCTCTGCCGCGATCTCCGGCTTCACCGAGGTCTTCGTCCTGGCGGAGAGCGCCGAGGGGGAACTCGAGCCGGGAGCAGCCAGCGATGATCCCGGTGCCGAGCGGCCGCAGGGCCTTCACGCCAAACTCTTCGTGTGTGAGGACGGACGGCGCAGTCATGTCTTCGTGGGGTCGGCGAATGCGACCACCGCCGCGTTCGAGCGCAATGTGGAGTTCCTGGTCGAACTGATCGGCGTGAAGGGCAAGGTCGGGGTCGGCCAGCTCCTGGCGACCGAACCGGGGCAGGCGAGCCTGCGCAGCCTCCTGGTCCCCTACGAGTCGCCCGCCGAACCGGTCGACGACACCAGCGACCGCAAGCTTGATGATCTGCTCAACGCCGCTCGCACCGTCATGGTCACCGCTGGCTGGGAATTCCAGGCACGACAGGACGGCTCGAGTTCGTGGCACCTCGCGCTGCTGCGCGCCTCCAGCAGCCAGCTCTCCATTCCGGAAGGCGTGAAAGTCCGGGCCTGGCCGATCACTCTCATCGAAGAGGCGGGTGCGCGTCCTGTCGAGCCGGCCACGACCGAACTCACCTTTCCCGACGCTGGGCTTGCCGGCCTGACCTCCTTTCTGGCCTGTGAGGTGTCCGCGCGCTACCAGGGCAGTGTGGCGACGACGCGGTTTGCGATGAACCTCCCGCTGACCGGCGCGCCCGCTGGCAGAAGGGAGGCCATTCTGCGCCTCATCCTTGACGACCCCCACAAAGTCCTCCTCTTCCTGCAGTTCCTCTTGAACGAGGATGACGTTGATCCAATGGCGGATCCCACTGGCCAAGCCATCGAGTCCAGTGGTGGATCACGTGCGGGACAGGAGGACTTCGTCCTGCTCGAGTCTCTCCTGCGGGCACTGGCCCATGACCCCGCACGTCTGGACCAGGTCGCCTCCGTCCTCAAGGAGCTGGGGGAGGATGTAGAGTCTCGTGGCCATCTACCAAAGGGCCTGCTTGACGTGTGGCCTGCGATCTGGGCTGCGCGCGAGGGCCTTCGCGTATGAGCGAGGACAGCCAACGCCCCGACGTCCCACTGGTACTGAGTCGGTTAAAGGACTTCCAGCGGGCCACGGCGCAGTACGCCTTTGAGCGGCTGTACGGCGCGGAAGATCCGACCCATCGATTTCTCGTCGCGGACGAGGTCGGGCTGGGCAAGACACTGGTCGCCAAAGGTGTCATCGCCCTCGCGGTAGACAAGCTGTGGGATACGACGAAGCGCATCGACATCATCTACATCTGCTCCAACAGCGCGATCGCTCGGCAAAACATCAACCGGCTGAATGTGGTGTCCGGAGCGGAGGAGATGAGCCTCGCCTCCCGGATCACGATGCTGCCGGTCCAGCTCCGAGACTTGTCCAAACGAAAACTCAACTTCGTCTCCTTCACCCCAGCCACCTCCTTCGACCTCCGATCAAGCCTCGGCATGATGGACGAACGTGCCGTGCTCTTCCGGCTGCTGGAGCGGGCCTGGGGCGCCAAGGGCGCCGCGCCAAGAAATGCCTTGCAGGGTGGAGCGGGGACGGAGCGATTCCGGAATCTGATCAGCGACCGCTACACGGCGGATCGGATCGATTCGAGCATCGCCGAGCAGTTCGCGGCGGCGCTTGAGCTGCGGGTGCAGGCCGACAAGGCGGCCGGCACCCCCGAAGACCTGAGGACCCGGTGGGATAGGCTCTGCACCCTCTTTGGGCGCGAAGCCGATCGCGGGAACCGGCCCGCCGAGGCCACCAGGCTCCAGGTAGAGGTCGTCGGAACCCTGCGGGACCTATTGGCGACGACCTGCCTACACGCGCTGGAGCCGGATCTGATCATCCTGGACGAATTCCAGCGCTTCAAGCACCTGCTGGAGGAGGACTCGGAGGAAAGCCGGCTGGCCCGGGATCTCTTCAACTACACCGATGATGAGTCTCAGGCCCGGGTACTGCTGCTCTCCGCGACGCCCTACAAGATGTTTACCGGCGCCGATGAATCCGGGGGTGAGGATCACTACGCCGATTTCTTGGCCACTATTCGATTCCTGCAGAACGCCCCGACCCGGACCGCGCGGTGCGCCGGGATCCTCGAGGAGTACCGCCGCCAGCTGCTCCGCCTCACGCCGGGGGATGGCGCTCCGCTCCGGGGCCTCAAGGGCGAGCTGGAGCGGGAGCTGCGGCGGGTCATGGTGCGGACGGAGCGGCTGGCGGTGACGCCGGACCGGGACGGCATGCTGCACCATGTGCCGGGCGCCTCACTGGGAGTTACGCAATCGGAGGCGGTCACCTACCATGGGCTGGGGCAGATCGCGCGAGCACTGGAGCAGGCCGATCCGGTCGAGTACTGGAAGTCGTCGCCCTATCTCCTCTCGTTCATGGAGGATTACGAACTCAAGAAGCGCCTCAAGAAGCTCATGGACGACCCGGCCGGAGCGGGCAAGGTGGCCAAGCTGCTGGGCCGCTGCCCGCAGCTCGCCTTTCCCTGGAACGAGTACGCCGTGTACGGCAGGCTCGATCCGGGCAATGCGCGAATGCGGTGGCTGCTGGAGCGGTTCATCGATTCCGGCGCCTGGCGACTGTTGTGGATTCCTCCCTCCCGGCCCTGGTACCGGCTGCAGGGGCCGTACGTGGAGGAGAAGTTTGCCGGCTTCACCAAGATGCTCATCTTCTCCAGCTGGAACGTGGTGCCCAAGGCGATCGCGACGCTCCTGAGCTATGCCGCCGAACGGGAGATGATGCTCTCTGGGGGTGGAGCGCCGGTGAACACACCGGAGGCACGGGAAGCTTCACCGCTGCTCCGGTTCGGGCGGGACAGCGGGGCCTCGCTGCTGGCGCTGATCTATCCCTCGTTCGGGCTGGCCCGTTTGGGAGCGGCCACCGAGCGAGAGGTCGGAGGCGGGCAGCCGGCGCTCGAGGATCTGCTGGTGATCCTCGAATCGCGGATCAGGCGGGCACTGGTTGATCTTCCCAATCCGCAGGAGGGACGGGAGGACGAGAGTTGGTATTGGGCGGCCCCGGCCCTGCTCGATATGCGGGAAGACCCCAAGGCCACGCTGGCCTGGTTCGAGGACGCGGACCTGCGTCATCGCAAGACTGCGGACTCCGAGGAGGAGGACGAGGAGGAAGCCGCGAATCTCTACGAGGACAAGCATATCCCCGCGCTTGCGGCTGTGGTCAAAGCGCAAGGAGCGGAGCTGGGCAAGCGTCCCGCCGACCTCTGCCGGGTCCTGGCGGAACTCGCGCTCGCCGGGCCGGCGGTCGCGGCGCTTCGGGCGCTCACCAACCTGCACGGGCAACAGCTGGATCGGACTGATGCGCACATGAGGGGGCTCGCGAGCCAGGTCGGCTACGCCTTCCGGAGCTACTTCAACCTGCCAGAGGTCACCGCGCTCATTCGCGGGCCAAGGACCGAGATACCTTACTGGCGCCAGGTGCTGGGGTATTGCGCCGAGGGCGGTTTGGGGGCCGTGCTCGAGGAATACGCCCATGTGCTGTATGACTGGCTGGGCGTGAGCGGCTTCGAAGAGGAGAAAGCCGCGCAGCAGGTGGCTGGCGGGATGATCGATGCGCTCACTATCCGCACCGCCAACCCGGGCGTCGATGAAGTCCTGCCAACCGCGGACGGGACCGGGTTCACGGTTCGTGGGGGGCGGCGGATACGTTCCCGCTTTGCCGTGCGGTTGGGCGAGGAAGTCATCGAAGGCGGTAAAGAGCGGACCCGCACCGACCAGATCCGGAAAGCGTTCAACAGCCCGTTCTGGCCCTTCGTCCTCGCCACCACCTCGGTAGGGCAGGAGGGCCTCGACTTCCATCTCTACTGTCACGCCGTGGCCCACTGGAATCTCCCGAACAACCCGGTCGACCTGGAGCAGCGCGAGGGGCGGGTACACCGCTTCAAGGGGCACGCCGTGCGGAAGAACGTCGCCGCTCGGCACGGTGGAGCCGCGTACGTCCCGCTAGGCCGGGATCCCTGGGCGGCGATGTTCGATGACGCCGTAACCCAGCGCCCCGCAGAAAGCACCGACCTATGGCCATTCTGGATATATCCGATCGCCGACGGCTCCAGGATCGAGCGTCACGTGCCGGTACTCGCACTGAGCCGGGAGGTCGGACGATACGCCAGGCTCCGACGCTCGGTGACGCTATACCGGATGGTGTTTGGCCAGCCGCGGCAGGAGGATTTGCTGGAATTTCTGATGGGGCAGATGACGGAGGAAGAGGCGCTGAAGCAGGCAGAGTCACTCCGTCTCGACCTGAGTCCGCCGACCCGGTAGGCTTCGTCGAGTTCTTCCGCAGCCATTCCGCAGGGACTACATATGTCGATGCCAGCGTCTGACGCCTCGGTTGAGCCCGCCAGCAGTCCCTATGAGCTCTTCATGCTCGGACTCTCCGCCTCTTCACTGCTGGCATTGGGCGCAGAGGCTGTGCTGGGTCTGAGCGAGGGGACGCGAGTCATTCTGGGATATGCCGATGTCCTGGTATGCGCGTTCTTCCTCCTGGATTTCCTCTATCAGCTCTGGCGCGCTCCCAATCGCGCACGGTACTTCGCTTCTTGGGGCTGGTTGGACTTGGCCTCCAGCATACCGTTCGTTGACGCCCTTCGACTGGGCCGAGTGGGTCGGATGGCCCGGATCGTCCGGGTGCTGCGGGGTGCGCAGTCCACCAGGCGCCTGGCGTCCTACTTTCTAGCGAGAAGGGCGCAGAGCGCTGTTTTCGCTGCGGCGCTGGTGTCGATCATCCTCATAGTGTTTGCCAGCGCAGCGGTGCTTCAGTTCGAGTCTGGTATTGGGAACATCAAGACACCAGAGGATGCGGTCTGGTGGGCTCTCTCGACGATAACCACTGTGGGATTCGGCGATCTCTTCCCGGTCACAACGGAAGGCCGAGTCGTGGCGGTCCTGCTCATGACGGCTGGTATCGGGCTCTTCGCTACCTTCTCCGGCTTCCTGGTCTCCTGGTTCCTCGCCCCACAGGAGGCGGAGCGGGAAAATGAGATTCGTGCGTTGCGGGCGGATATTGCGGAGTTGCGGGTGTTGTTGAAACAGCAGCGAGGAGTCGGTGATGCCAGCGATCTCAGTTGATCTTGCCAGCGGCAATTATTCCGATGTGGGTGTGGTCGTGCTCACCCGTTCGGGCTCAGAGGTGCTCGTATCGCCTGTTGACCTGCCAGCAATTGGGCTCTCCGGAAAACCCAATGCCGAAAAGCTCGCCCGCTTTCTCGTTGAGTTTGCGGAGGAACTCGGGGTCACGGCCATAGGACTCGACGGGCCGCAGGGATGGAAATCCGCCGGCAACGGGCTGCAGCACTCGCGAGTCTGCGAGGCAAAGCTCGCAACGCAGGGAAAGACTGGTACCCCGGGTGTGACCAAGCCTGGCAATTATCTCGGTTTCATCTCCTTCTGCGTCGACACATTTGATGCCCTCGCGGAGCTTGGTTGGACCAGATACACCGACTCCACTCCCGTGGGTGTGCGGGTTGCGGTGGAGACATTTCCCACCGCAGCCTGGAAGTCGCTCGGTCTGCGGGCACTACCCGGCAAGTCGAAGTCGAAGGGCCAGGAGGTTGAGGACTGGTCAACCCATCTGATTGGGCTCGGCAATATCCGCTTACTGGATGGCCTCACGCATGATCAGCTACAGGCTGCAGTGTCCGGTCTGGGTGTCCTGGCGTTGAGTGAAGGGCGTCGGCGCGGTTTCATTGCCGTTGGCGTCGCTCCATTTCAGGAGGGGCCGCATTGGCTTGAAGGATTCATCATCAATCCGCTAGTCGAGGAATCCATCTAGCTGTGGCTCGTCATCGGATTGCCGACGCCGAGAGAAGGAACCTGCAGCGGAGCCGCGCGGTCAATTGGGATTGCGGGCCTTCAACGTCTTCCCGAACATCATCAGATAGCGGTCGAGCCTGATCTGATCCGGCGCCTTACTGTTATTGGTCCGCGTCCAGGCATTCAGAACTGCGTGCATGAAGTCCGCGAGCAAGGAGATGTCTTCGTAAGAAGAAGGTGTCTTCCTGGGCCACTTGTGCTCCCGGACCTTTCCGATCAAGTGATTGACCGCGCGAAAATTGTGCTGATCAATGATCGGGGCCGTCTGGGGATGTACCAGGTGTGTGAGAAAGGCGACGGTGATGAACCTGGTAGGTCCACCGAATGCCTCATCCATCACTCCAAACGCCTTCGGTGCTGAGGTCGCGAGCTCACTCGCTACCCCTGGCCAGCGCTCCTGTATCGTGCGGATGAGCTTTTCGTGAGCCTCCGGAAAATGCAGTTTGGCCGTGTGCCCGTATTTCCAGATCAGCGCCGTACGGAGGTCGTCAGACGCGACGTGGCTTGGGCGCTGAAAGGCTGCGATCAAGCCATGGTAGGTCGGGGAAGGGTATTTGACCTGGTCATACTGATCCGCGTAGTGACCGAGCTCTGGCAGTATGCGCTGGACAATGCGGTCGGCTTCTGTGTTCGAGAGAGAGACCATCGAGATCTGCACAATTCCTCGGTGAAAGGCCGTCTGCACCATCCGGTCGCCAGCCAAGTCCTGAAACGACTCATCCGCGGTGCGGCTCCAGCGTTGCGTAGCCTAAGGTAACCAGCCCCTGTGACACCGTAAGACGCCTCCCGGTTGCCAATCCCCCCGCCAGCCTCCAACATCCCCTCATGCCACTCCCCCTCCACCTCGTCGGCGTCTGGAATCCTTCCTACGCCGCGGACGCCATGCAGGTCCACACCAGTCTGCTCCTCGATTGGATGCATCGCTTCCACGATCACAAGGCCGCGGACCACGACGTCTACGTCTGGTGGGGCCGCGTCCGCTCCGCCCACCGCCAGCAGCTCCTGCCCCACCTCGACCGCATCCTCGCCCTCGACGAGGAACTCGCCGATGAGTCGCGCGAGCTCCAGTTCTACCTCACCGACTACCGCTCCCTCTTCGTGGCCCAGGTCGGTCGCGTCACCCGGGAGGATGTCCGGCAGACCGAACCCGAGCACCTCCCGGCCTACTACCACAAGCTCGATGTCGTCCCCGACTGCTGGTTCGCGCTGCACGATATCCGCCGGCTCGTCACCGAAGACACCCTGAGCGTGATCCACGAACTCGCTCGCCTGCGGAATACCGGCTACCACGACCAGCCGGTCTCTCTCTATGGCGGAATGGTCGATCTACCCCTGCTGGTGACCCGAGCCGATGGCCGGAAGTTCTTCGCCGCGGATGAGCTCGACGCCGTGGCCGAAGGGAAGAGCTGGGCCGAGTTCGATGCCGAGCTCGATGCCGAGCAGGGCGGGGTGGGCGCGATGGAGCGGGAGCTGCGGGAGAACCTCATCGGGGACGACGCCTGGGGCCGGCTCGATCCCGCCAGCCGCGTCATCCTCGCCTCTGCGGAGAAGATGTTCCGCGACCATCGCGACGAACCCGGCTTCGACTTCGGTGGCGTGCTCAGCCTGCTCGCCAAGGCGCTCGAGACCGAGGTGAACGCCCGCCTCCATGCCGCGCTGCAGAATGCCGACCCCGACGCCCGCTACAGCAACCTCGGCGACGCGAAGTCCTCCGATCTCTCGACTCGGCGCCTGACCCTGGGTCAGCTCGTCACCGTCCTGACCGACGGCAATGCCGCCCGGGCCCGGCTCCTGAACGACCGCCTCCGCGAGGGGCAGTGGTTCGGCGCCACCCTCGGCATGGTCCTCCGCGACTTCACCACGCTGCGGAATTCGGTGACCCACGAGTCCCGCCTCGCCCGGGAGGATGCGCTGGCCTGGCGGAACCGGCTGCTGGGCATCGGCTGCGATGGGGTGTTCGCCCGGTTGGCGCGTGTGGAGGTGAAGGGGCGGTGAAGCGTGGTGTCACACGCCGTGCCGACTCCTCTGTGGAAGAGGAAGCCAGAGGGCTACATTTGTCTATCCGGTCGCTTGGAGCCTGTCATGCCGCAATCGCCTCCTGTCGTTCACGCCGATCCCGAGATTCTGAGCGGGACGCCAGTCTTCGTCGGTACCCGCGTGCCGGCCCAAGCCCTGTTCGATTACCTCGAAGGTGGCGAGACGATCGACAGCTTTCTCGCGCAGTTTCCCTCGGTCACTCGCGCGCAGGCGATCGTGGCCCTGGACCTCGCCCGCGACTCGCTGCTGGCCAGTGCGCGTACTCCTTGATGAGCAGGTGCCCGTCGGACTGGCGGCCCTGCTCGCAGGGCACGACGTCCAGACGGTCACTGGGATGGGCTGGTCGGGCATCAAGAACGGGGAGTTGCTGCGTCGAACCACAGGCCGCTTTGAGGCGTTCGTTACCATGGACCGCAACCTCGAATTTCAGCAGAACCTCGCGGACCTGCCGTTCGGCATCCTCCTGATTCGGGCTTCCTCCAACCGCCTGAAGGATGTGGCGCCGCTGATCCCGACGATTCTCGACGTGCTACCGACCATTGTCTCAGGGCGAGTCACTCCGGTCGGCGCCTAACCCCGCTCACCTTGCCTCCTGACATCTGGTAGCTGACTGCCGGGCCGAGTGGCCCCGAGGCTGGCGATCTGCGGCCCGGCCTCGACACCGCACCAAAGCAGATCGCCGCCAATCGGGACGACCTCGACGCCTTCCTGGCCATCGTGCAGCCCGCCACATCGACGCTCACTGTCGGCGACTGCTGGCTGCTCACCGCCCCGGATACCCGGCCCCATGGCGAGCTCCGGAACTACCTCGAGCAGCCCCGGCGATGGCGGCATCACGGCGGGGCCAACGTCGCTTCAGCGACATCCGCCGAGCCGCGGCTTCAGCCGCGACCGGCCTGACAGGCGCCTCGCGGAGTCCGTGCGGGGCCAACGTCGCTTCAGCGACATCCGCCGAGCCGGCGGCTTCAGCCGCGGGCTCGAGCGCGGGCTCCGCCGCGGACTCGGAGCGTTGACGGTACGGCGTCCCGGGGCGGGGGGTTTGGGACGAGGCCGGAGCCGGCCCTCCGTCATAGGAGTCGAGGAGCGTCACGCTAGCGGGCCCGGCGGCCGAGTCGTCGGCATCCGCTTGGTCCGTGTCGCCGGGCGGCCTCGCGTGCGCAGCGGCGTCCGCGTCGATCACGTCGATCTCCATCGTGATGGCCGCCCCGGGGGCGAGCTCGCGCAAGGCCGCGGCGAGGGCACGGGCGTCGGCGAACCGTGCCTCGGGCGACTTCTCGAGACACCGCAGCACGATCGCCTCGAGCCCGGGAGGGACGCCCTGTCCATCGACGAAGTGCAACGTCGGGGGGTCGCTCGTGATCATGG
>JANOFA010000159.1:0-3946 GCA_031413355.1 Gemmatimonadota bacterium
TGCTCCTCGCCACTCCGCTCGTCGCCCCAGACCGGGAGCTGTCCCGCCGACCGCAGCAGCAGTACCCGCGTCTGTCAGGCCGGGGTCGATGCACTGACGATCTTCCTCCCCCTGGAAGGCGTGCTGGTGAGCGGGGGCAACCCGGTGCCGGGTACGGCCGGAGCCCTGGGCAAGTTTGGCCGGTTCCGGCTGGCGGCTCGCGTCGGATTTGCCACCGCGACGCTGCCGTCCACCGCCTACAATGGCATCAGTGACACCGTGCCGGCCGACAAGCGCCTGCTGATTCCGGTGCCGCGGCTGGATCTGTCGGTCGGGCTGCTCAGCAAGGCACTGCCACTGGGAACTGCATCAATCGACCTGCTCGGATCGACGGTGCTGCTCCCGACCGGTGTCAGCAGTCGCTACACCATCGACCAGAGTGCCCGGAAGATCGGCTCGATCGCCCTGGGGCTCGGATTCGGCCTGCGGGCGGCGCTGGTGATGCCGGCTCCGAAACCCACCGTATCGCTCAGCGTGATCAAGCGCGACCTGCCCACCCTTCGCTTTGGAGACCTTGCCGGCGGCGACCAGCTCTCGATTGCCACGAATCTCTCCGCGATCAACGTGCGGCTCCTCGTCGGCGGCAAGGTGAAGTTCCTGACCCTCACGGCCGGGGCGGGAATGGACCTCTTCAAGGGGGCCGGCAGTGTGAGCTGGAACGACTCGACGTCGGGCCGCGACTCGACGATCGCCATTGACCTGAGCACCTCACGGATCACCACCACCCTCAACGCCGCGATCGAGCTCGGCCCGATCAGCCTCTGGGGGGAGGGGGGCTACCAGCTCGGAAAGAAAGAGACGCCGACCACGATCTTCGAGCAGGTCGACCCCGCCTCGGGCCGGTTCTACGGTGGAGCGGGGATCGCGCTACGGTTTTAGCCGGGCAGTCCTGTTGGGCCCGTTCCACACCCAGTTGGTCCTCCCTCTGCCGGTACGCCGCCGTCACCCCCTAGATTACGCCCTGTGAACGACTTCGACGCCATGGGCCGGGCCTTGACCCTCGCCTGGCGGGGCTGGGGCCGCGTGGCCCCAAACCCGCTGGTGGGGGCTGTGGTGTTACAGGGAGAGACCGTGGTCGGCGAAGGCTGGCACGCCGAGTTTGGCGGACCGCACGCCGAAACCATCGCCCTCAAGCAGGCCGGCGCGGCCGCCACCGGTGCCACTGTCGTCGTTACCCTGGAGCCCTGCAGCCATCAGGGGAAGCAGCCACCATGTACCGATGCGCTCATCCGTTCCGGCGTCCGCCGGGTTATCGCGGCGATTGCGGATCCCAATCCCGCGGCCCAGGGCGGAGCCGACCGGCTGCGGGCCGCTGGCATCACGGTGGAGATCGGGCTGAGAGAGGATGAGGCGCGGGCCCAGAACGCCTTCTTCCTGCATCGATGGCAGGGGATGAACCGGCCCTTCGTCGCGCTCAAGCTGGCCACGACCCTCGATGGGCGCATCGCAGACGAGGGCGGCCGGTCGCGCTGGATTTCAGGCGACGATGCGCGGGACTACGTCCACTGGCTGCGTGCCGGATTTGATGCGATCGGCGTTGGGGGGACGACGGCACGGATCGATGACGCGTCGCTCACGGTTCGCGGTGCCCTCGAACCCCGGGTTGCTCCGCGGCGAGTGGTCTTCGACCGGGTCGGCCACCTCCCGCCAGCGCTCGCACTGGTGCGGAGCGCCCGGGAAGTCCCGACCCTGCTGCTGACGCAGGCCGGTGGTCCTTCGGCGCATCTCGCGGAGCTCGAGGCGCAGGGCGTGCTGGTCTACCGGATCAATTCGCTCGCGGATGGGCTGGGGCTGCTGTGGGAGGCGGGAATCATGTCGCTGCTCGTGGAAGGCGGGGGCCGACTCGCAGGCGCGTTGCTCGGTGCCGACCTGGTAGACCGCTACTGCTGGATCCAGTCGCCGATCTGGCTCGGGGCCGATGCCACGCCCGGAATAGTTGGTTTGCCAAGCACCAGCCTGATGGAAGCGGAGCGCTGGGGCGTCGTGGAGCGCCGCGCGCTGGGACAGGACACTCTGCTTGTGGTCGACCGGGGCGCATGTTCACCGGCATCGTAACCGCCGTCGGGACGGTTCGGTCCGCGAAGCGGACGCCGGACGGTCTGACGCTCAGGATTGGGGCGGCCTATCGGGCGCTCAAGCGGGGCGAGAGCATCGCGGTCGATGGCGCCTGCCTGACCGTGGAGCGGGAGGGCGCGGGCTGGTTCGAGGTCCATGTGATCACCACCTCCCTTGATCGAACGATGTTCGGTGGGTACCAGAAGGGCCGCAAGGTGAATCTCGAGCGCGCGCTCAGGGCCGGCGACCGGCTGGGCGGGCACCTGGTCCAGGGACACGTGGACGGGGTGGGGCAGGTTGAACGCGTGGCCAGAGCGGGCGATGCCTGGCTGGTCGATCTCCAGATCCCCGAGGTGGTCGGGCGGGTGTCGATTCCCCTCGGCTCGATCACGGTCGATGGAGTCAGCCTCACCGTCAATGCGATGCCCCGTCCCGGCGTGGTCCAGCTCGCAGTGATCCCGTTTACCTTTCGCCACACGACACTCGGAGGGAAGGCCCCAGGGGACAGCGTGCACCTTGAGGCCGATACCATCGGAAAGTATGTGGCGCAGCTGATGCGCTCCGGTCCCCGGCGGGGGCAGGAATGAGACCAGGCTTCCACGTTCACCTGGCTGTCTGTCTTTGAGGATGGTCGTCCTATGACGTTTGGCACAATCGAGCAGGCGCTCGACGATATCCGCAACGGCAAGTTCATCATCGTCGCGGACGACGAAGACCGGGAAAATGAGGGCGACCTGATCTGCGCGGCGGAGCTGGTGACGCCGGAGATGGTCAACTTCATGATCACCCATGCCCGCGGCATGGTCTGTCTCGCGCTCACGTCGGAGCGGTGCGAGCAGCTCGGCTTGCCGCAGCAGGAATTGCGCAATACCGAGTCGATGGGGACGGCGTTTACGGTGAGCGTCGATGCCGACAAGCGCTTTGGCGTCACGACCGGAATTTCCGCGTCGGACCGGGCGCAGACGGTGCACGTCGCCATCAACCCTGTCACGGTACCCACCGACCTGCGCCGCCCCGGTCACATTCACCCGATCCGGGCCCGCGCCGGTGGGGTGCTCCAGCGGGTGGGGCACACCGAGTCGGCGGTGGACTTCGCCCGCCTTGCCGGGCTCTACCCCGCCGGCGTGATGTGCGAGATTCTCACGGCCGATGGGGGGATGGCACGCCGGCCTGAGCTGGAAGTGTTTGCCGAACAGCACGGGCTCACGTTCGTGACGATCGCGCAGCTGGTGGCGTACCGGCTCCGCACCGAGCAGCTGGTGCACCGCGCGGCGGAGGCCAGGCTGCCGACCGAGTTCGGCGAGTTCCGTATCGTTGCCTATGCCAATGACGTCGACCGCTCCCAGCATGTCGCCCTTGTGTTGGGCGACGTGAAGGGCGAAGCGAGCGTGCTGGTGCGAATGCACTCCAAGTGCCTCACTGGCGATGTGTTCGGCTCCCGGCGGTGCGACTGTGGCCATCAGCTGGATGCGGCGATGCGCCGGGTGGCGGAGGAGGGCCGCGGTGTGATCGTCTACCTCGACCAGGAGGGGCGGGGCATCGGCCTGCTCAACAAGATCCGGGCGTATGCGCTGCAGGACGGGGGCGACGACACCGTGCAGGCCAACCAGCGCCTTGGTTTCGCGCCGGACCTCCGCAACTACGGGATCGGCGCCCAGATCCTGCGGGATCTCGGGCTTTCCTCCATCCGGATCATGACCAACAACCCGCGCAAGCTGGTCGGGCTTGACGGCTACGGTCTCGAGATCGTCGAGCGGGTGCCGCTGATCAGCGACCCGCACCTGGAGAATCGGGCCTACCTCGATACCAAGCGCGACAAGCTTGGTCACCTGCTGAATCACTGATTCATGCC
>JANOFA010000160.1:0-10083 GCA_031413355.1 Gemmatimonadota bacterium
TCCTTGGACTGGAGTTCGAGCAGCTGCACGAGATCAGGATGCATGCGGGGTCACAGGTCGAGGAAATGGGGATGGGAGGATTGAGGCATATCAGGAGCGGGCGGAGCGAGAACGCTGCCCGCGGTTGAAGCCCTTGGCCGAGCTCAGTTCGGGGTACTCATCACGAAGATCGCGCACCATCTTCACGTGCCGGGCCATGAGTGCCCCGCGCTCCGCGTCGGAAGCCGTGCGGATCTGCACCAGCAGCGCGTCACATTCCCGCTGCTTCGGGCGCCGCTCCAGCCGCCTCGACGCATCATTGAACAGGCGGTCTTCCTGCCCGGTGGCCAGCACCGCCTCCGCCAGCATCCGGGCCCACCGCTCGGCCAGTTTGGGTGAAGTACCTTCAGGCGGCACCGCTGGACCGTCGCCCGGCACGGCCACCAGCGCCTCGAACAGCTCCCGCCGCCCCGGCTCTTCGAACCACTCCGGCAGGATGCCCTCGCCACAGCGCGCGCGCCATTCACCGTTCGCCACCATCAGCTGGAGCAGGACGAGTTCTGCGCGAGATCCATCGGCGCGAAGGGGCTCCGCGGCCCGCTGCGCGGACGACTCTGCCGGGCGGGAGGCGATAGGCGCGAGGCGGGGATGCAGTGGGGCACTGTTCACCTCGTGTTCCAGCACCTTCTTGTCCACCCCGCTCCGCTCGGCGACCAGCGCGAGGTACAGCTCGCGCTGAATCGGGTCCTTCGTCGCCCGGATGGTCGGCAGCAGTCGGTCGAGTGCCTCACGCCGGTGCTCGATGTCGCTGAACCAGCCGCGGCGATCGAGAATCTGGATTTTCCGTTCCATCACGTCGACCGCGTCCGCGAGTACCCGCTCGACTGCGGCCAGCCCGCCGGTTCGCACCAGAGTATCGGGGTCCTCGCCCGGCGGCATCGTCGCCACCTTCACCCGCACCTCATGGCGCAGCAGTTCGTCGCCGGCGCGGAAGGTGGCCTTGAGGCCTGCGGTGTCGCTGTCCAGCAGGAGGGTTGCCGTAGGTGAAAAGCGCTTGAGCAGCGCCGCCTGATCAGCGGTCAGGGCGGTGCCGAGCGGGGCGACCACATGCTCGAGGCCGGCCAGCACGAGTCGGAGGACATCGAAATAGCCCTCGACCAGGATGACGGTGCCTTCCTTCCGGATATGATTCTTGGCCAGATGGAGATTGTAGAGCGTCTGACCCTTGTGGAAGACCGGCGACTCCGGCGAATTCAGGTACTTGGGCTCGCCCTCGCCGAGCAATCGGCCGCCGAATCCCACGACGCGGCCGCGGAGGTCGTGAATCGGGAGCAGCAGCCGGCCGCGGAAGCGTGGCACCACCCTGCCGTCATCCCGCTTCGCGAGGAGGCCGGCTTCCAGCATCACCGCCTCGCTCAGGCCCAGCTGCGACATGGCGGGGGCGAAGAGTGCGCTTCGTGGCGCATAGCCGAGCTCAAAGGGGCCGACGGCATCGAGATCGAGTCCGCGGCCCTGCAGGTAGCGTCGCGCCTCCTCCGCCTCCGGCAGCTCGCGCAGCTGACGGGCAAACCAGTCGTGCGCCACGGCGACGGCCTGGTAGAGCGGTTCGCGCGGATCGGGGCCCTGCCGCTCCCGGGCTTCCGGAATGACGATCCCCATGCGCCGGGCGACTTCACGCACAGCGCCGGGATAGTCCATGCCGAAGTGCTTCATGTACCAGGAGAAGGCGTCGCCCGATTCCTTGCAGACGAAGCAGTAGTAGCGCCCCTTCTTTGGAATGACGGCGAAGTTGCGATGCTGACCGCCGTGGAATGGACAGGGGCCGCGCCAGTCGCCACCCTGCTTTTTGAGCTCGACCGTTTCGCCGATGAGCCCGACGAGATCGACGCTGTCGCGCACCTGCTCGATGATCTCGTCGGGGATCATGCTCAGGCCCCGAACTCGACGAGGGTCACGCCGGCCCCTCCCTGGTTGGGCGGCGCGAAACCATGCGCCTTGATGCGACGGTCGCTCCGGGCAATCGCCTGCACCCGCTCGCGCACGACCCCGGTGCCCTTGCCATGAATCACCCGGAGGTAGGGCTGCTCGGAGAGGATGGCCGCGTCGATGGCGGCGATCACGACATGCGCCGCTTCATCGCCGGTCATCCCGCGCAGATCGACCTCGAAACTCGCGTCGCCGGCCTCGGCGTTTCGCACCGATTCCAAGGTCTTCCGCGGCACCTGACCGGCGAGCTTGACGAGCGTGGCGGGATCGGCGATCAGCTTGAGCGAGCCGATGCGGACGATCACCCTGCCGTCGGGACGGAGTTCCAGCACCTCGCCGGCGGTGCCGCTCTCCAGCCGCACGCGGTCTCCCGCGGCAAACTCGGCTGGAGCGCCGCCGGCCTTCGCGCCGGGCCGGTCGAGCTCGCGCAGGGCGGCGGCTTCCGCCTGCGCCGCCTGCTCCACCAGCCGCCGCGCGTCACGCGCGCCATCACCGGCGGCGGCGGCCTGCGCGATTGCCGTTTCGACCTTGTCCCGCGCCTCCAGCAGATACTGACGGGCCTGCTCCCGCCCCTGCCGCTCGGCATCCTTCTCACGCCGCTTGAGCGTGGTCTCGCGGATGGTCTGCGCCTCGGCCTGGGCGGCGAGCGCGGCGGCGTGCCCCTCGGACTCGGTGATCCGTTCGGCCAGCAGGATCTCGCGCTGCATCTGGTCCCGACCACGCTCCTCCACCACCGCAAGCAGCGCATCGAGGCTACGCTCCGCGTCGGGCACGGCAGCCTCCGCTTCTTCCAGCACGTCCTCCCGCAATCCGAGCCGGCGCGCGATCGCGATGCCGTAGGAGCGGCCGGGCACGCCCTTGATGAGATGATAAGTCGGCTGCAGGGTGGCGGCATCGAACTGGAGCGACGCGTTCACGATTCCCGGGCTCACGGTCGCGAGTCGCTTGAGCGCGCCGAGGTGCGTGGTCGCCAGGGTGAGTGAGTTGCGCCGGGTGGGGGCGTGCAGCGTCGCGCCGGCCAGTGCCGCGCCCTCGGCGGGATCGGTGCCGCTGCCGATCTCGTCCAGCAACACCAGTGAGCCGTCGTCCGCTTCATCGAGGATGACCCGCAGCAGCGTGAGGTGGGCGCTGAAGGTGGAGAGGTTCGCGGCGATGGACTGCCGGTCGCCGATATCGGCGAAGACGCGGGTGATCACGGGGAAGACGCTGCCGCGCCCGACCGGCGGGATGATGCCACTCTGCGCCAGCAGCAGGTGGAGACCGACTGCCTTCAGCAGCACCGACTTGCCGCCGGTATTCGGGCCGGAGAGCAAGATGGTGCGTTCGGGATCGGTGAGGGTCAGATCGAAGGGAACTACGGTCCGGCGACTCGGCTGATCGGCCCGCGTGGTCGCCGGTGTGTCGCCGAGCAGCAGCGGGTGGCGGCCATTCACGATCTTCAGATCTGCTGGCGCCGTCGCCACCGCGGGCTTGTGCCCATCGACGGCGGCGGCCCAGCGCGCCCGCGCGACGAGGTCATCCACCGTGATACACATGGCGTGTACCTCGCGGATGGCGGCTGCTTCGGGGCGGAGCCGCTCGGTGAGTTCGCGCATCACCCGCAGCTCCTCGCGCCGGGCGCGCGACTCCGCCTCGCGGAACGCATTGCCCAGCGGAATCACGGCGGCGGGCTCGAGGTAGAGCGTGGCACCACTGGCCGATTCGCCGTGGATGATGCCATCGGGGCGGCTGCGGAGGTCGCGCGGGACGGGAATGACGTAGCGTCCCTCGCGCAGCGTGACGCCGCCCTCGCCGCCGATCCCGCGGAGCAGTGATTCGAGTCGCTGGACGAGCCGGTCGCGCGCGGTGCGAATGTCGCTCCGGGCCGCGGCGAGATCCGCACTCGCGCCGTCGAGCAACTCCCCCTCGTCATCGATCGACTGTTCCAGCCGACGCTCGACCACCTTGTCCGGCAACGGCCGCTCGAGCCAGGCCACGCTCGGTGCGTCAGCGGCAACGCGGCGCAACTCGGCCACTACCAGGCGCGCCGCGGTGATGGTGCGGCGGATGGCGAGGAGCTCGCCGCCATCCAGCACGCTGCCGTTCAGCCGGAGGAGGGAGAGCACCCGCGCGAGCGTCGGCACCGATCCCGCGGTCACTCCTGAGCCGCGGCGCACCAGCGCGGCCAGTTCCTCCACCCGGCCCAGCTCCGCCTGGATCCACGGGACATCGGTCACCGGCCGACGGCGCCGGATGCTCTCCGCGCCGAGCGGACCGGCCGCCAGCGCGGCGATTTGATCGAGCACGGCGGCGAATTCGAGGGCCTGCAGTGCGTCCTCGGATCCGAGCATGGACGACTCCTCCGGCGGAAAAGCGGACGGGGCGCCAGCGTCCGAAGACACCAGCACCCCGTGCGGCAACTCCACATCAGCCTGTCCGGTCATCCGACCTGGCAGGCTCCCCGAATCGTTCGCTGCATTCCCGCTCCGCCCAGAAGCCGTATGCGCCAGCTATCGTCTTGCGAGGGGCAAGTTTACGGCGTTGGCGAGTTAAAAACAAGGCGGGTCTTTCGCTGGGTTCGCCTTCCAGCCGGCAGGCGCTGGGCGCGAGGCGCGAGGCGCGAGGCGAACCAGTTGATGCATGTGCGCTCCTCAACACCGCCTACTCCCTTTCGCCCCGCGCCTACTCCCTCGCGCCTACTCCAGCGTAAACCACTGCACCTCAACGCGCCGGTTCTGATCGGCGTCGGCGCCGGCGGGTTGCAGCCACCGTCCGGAACTGCTTAGTACCCCTCCTCACAATAGGAATCCTCGGGTGGACACGAGGAACCCCAGTCCCCCCCGGAGTATAATGTGGCCGCGACGATTGCATAGAACGCGGCAACGCCGGCGCCGATGATGAGGGCCGTCAACCCCACAGTCTTGAGCGCGTCACCGCGCCGGACAGCTACGCGGTCGACCGCATCAAGTGGTATGCCCGTGGTATCGCGCTTGACCAATCCCACGATACTGTCGCCGGAGAGTCGCGGGTGGCCAAGGGTCAGCCTGCTGCCATCCTGGCTGTCAATCCGTACCCGATCCGGCGGACGATCGGCGAACAGTTCCGCGGCCGGGACACTTTGAACTCGCCAGGAAGTGCACCCCGGGACATAGAGCAGCAGGAGGCCTGTGGCGATAGCTCGGTTGACGGCGGACGGAAACATGGAGTCCCTCCTGCTGAGGTTCGCGGCACCAACGGTGGTCGCGGTGAACCTCGGCAAGGGGGGTCAAGAGCGGGTCAAGCGCTGCGCCTATCGCTTGCCGGCCAACGACCCGTGGGCCCGGACCGGCCGGCCGCATCTCCTGGAAAGCACGATGGAAGTTCAGGCGAGGCCAGGTACGCCGGCCAGTGCGCGAAGGCGTTCCCGCCGGCCTGCTGTAAGGAGATCCGACGCGACAATCTCACGGGTGATGCCCGCGACAAAGCAGTATCCCCGACTGTCTGCGGTGAGCCAGCGGGTCCACTCCAGTTCGTCGAGTGCCTGATCGAGGGCTTGGCCGGTCAGCTCAGCCGCCCGGCCGAGGATGTCCCGTGTTTCGCGTCCCCCGAGCGCCGCGACTGCCTGCAGCACCCCCTGCGCCGCTGGGGAGAGACGCCGGAACCCCACCCGGATGGCGGCCACGATTGCCTCCGGCATCTGTCCGGGCCTGGTCTGGGTCAGGGTGTGAAACGGTTCCGGCCAGGCACCGGCAACGCGGCTCAGGTCGAGCCCATTGGCAACCGCGTGGAGCAGATCCACCGCCAGCAACGGGAGCCCGGCCGAGTCCACGGCCAGACGACGAACCAGGCGATCAATGGCCTCCGGAGCGAATCCCGGCGTGGCCCAGCGCGCCAGTACGGTGAGCGCCGCGTCATCGAGCGGCCCGAGTTTCACGGCCACTCCCGGGATATCGCGCGGCACTCGCCCCCCCAGCGTCTCCAGTTCCGGACGCGCCGGAAATTCGTTGGCGGCAAGCAGCACAGCGACCGGGAGTGAACTCAGGTCGCGGAGCAGCGCCGCGAAACCCTCCAGTGATTCGGCATCGGCCCAGTGCGCATCGTCAAGGATCAGAGCGATCGGTCCCTCTTCGGCCGCGCACCGCAGGACGTCGGTGAGCGCGGCCCGGATCCCCATCCCTGCAGCGGCACGACCGCCAAAGCGATCGCGCCATTCGGGTAACATCGCGCCGAGGGCCACGAGCGCTTCGGGTTCTGCCGCCGCGATCCCCGGCAGTTCAAGCACGCCGTTGCGGGCCAGGGCGAGCAGGGTGCCCCCAGCTTCCCGCTGGTCGATTTCCACCGCCCGCACCATCGCCACGCCGCACCCCTCGAGCCGCATGCGGCTAGAGAGTTCTTCCACCAGCCTGGTCTTACCGGTCCCCGAGTCGCCATGCAGCAGCAGCAGCGCCGCGCAGCGACTCGCCACCGCCTGCCGCCATGTCACCAGCAACTGCCCGAGTTCATTGGCCCGACCCGCGAGCGGGGCGCGCCGACTCGGATCGGCCGCCGGAGCCACTGCCGGGAAATGCCAGACCCGTTCACGCCGGATCCGCTCCGCCAGCTTGGCCATCGCTTCCCCTGGACTCGCGCCGAGCCTTTCCTGAAGTTGTTCGCTGAACTGTTGGTAACGAGCCAGTGCTGCGGTGCGACCCCCACCCAGTGCAAGCGTGAGCATCACCTCGGCCTGGGCGGATTCCGACTGCGGGTCGAGGGCCGTGGCACGCTCGGCCAGCCCGAGCGCGACATTGAGGTCGCCGCGTTCGCGCATCTCGGCTGCGGCTCGGGTCAAGGCACGGACCGACCGGGTCCTCCAGGTGGTCCGTTCCGAGCTCAACCAGTCCTCGAAGGCCGATGCCCCCGGCACGTCGAACCCCTCGAGGAACTCGCCCGCCACCAGTGCGGCCGCTTCGGCCCACTGCGCGGCGGCTTCGTGCACCCGGAACCGCTCCAGATCCGAGTCGAGGCTGCCCGGGGCGAGCCTGACGTGCAGGGCGTCGCTCTCGACCGAGGATTCACCCAGTGCCTGGCGGATGGAGTGCAGGGCGACGTTGAGCGAGTGTCGCGCCCGGCTCTCATCCTTTTCGGGCCACAACAGGCCGATCAACTGTTCGCGGGAGCAGCTTTGCCGGGGTGAGCAGGCGAGGTAGGCGAGCAGCGCGATATTCTTCCGCCAGGCCATCCCGGGAGGCAACGACCCACTCACCGGAACGACCTCGACGAGCCCCAGCAGACGGATCTCGAGACGAGCGGGGCTCATGCCTCACACTCCACCATCCGGCTGTCGAGCTCCTGCCGCATGGGCGTGAAGACCGGCTCCGCCCCATTCCACAGCTCGCGGACCCGCCGGAGCAGAGGGCACCCCTCGTCCCTCCGGCCGAGTTCAAGCAGGACGCGGCCGCGCCGGAACCGGGTGAGACCGCTCAACGCACCATCGACATCCACGGGCTGGGCCTCCCCCTTGGCCATTCCTTCGAAGTCGGTGCTCTCCTGCCACAGCAGGGTTCGTTCCGCCGCGTCAAGCTGACCCAGCTTCTCCTGCCACGTGGCCCTGGAGAGATACAGGACGCTCCGCGCGAACGGATCGGCGACCGCCTCAGGCTCGAGCCGGAGCAGCGGCGCGGAGTGGACCAGGGCGCTTTCGGGCAGTGCACGGTGACCCTCGTCGAGGACCTGAAGCAGCCGAAGGAGGCGGCCCGCACCAGAATCGGTCTGAATAGTGGCCATCCGCGCGATCCATGGAAGCGCGGCCTCACGGTCACCCCGGAGGATCGCGTCGCCGGCCAGGGTCCAGATCGCCCGCGTTCGGATGCCGGGCTCAACCACCAGCGCCTCCAACCGCCGCCGTGCGGCCCGTATCTGGGCGCTGTCGGCACCCGGCAGCCCGAGCGCGCCAGGGAACAGTCGCCACTGATCGCGCTCGACAGCTGCCGTGAGTGTACCATACGCCAACGCGGCGCTATCGAAGTGTGGTCGAGCTGCCGAGGGCCTGCCAAGCAGCATGAGCCCGAGGCCCTGGGCCTCGTGCCCCAGCGCACGCATGGAATCACCCAGCGCCCGCCGGACGAGGATCTCACCCAGGGCGCGCTTGGATTCCGGGATGTCGAACGCCAAGCCGAGACGGATCACCTCTGAAGTCTTGCGGAGCATGAGACTATCCGCGCCGCGGTAGAGCCACCGGCGAAGCAGCCGAGCCTTCCACGGTTCGAATCGCTCGTAGTACGCCAGCTGGAAAAACTTCACCCGGTCGATGCCCTCCGGGCTACCGGCCATTTCCGCAACGCGCGCACGCGACCGAAGGGCTTGACGGGCGTCGGTCTGACGGCCATGCCGGATCGCGGCCCAGATGGCGTACTCGTCGGCGGGTGCCTGCTGCCGGGTCGGGTCGAGGCGCGCCGCCACCTGCATCTGTGCCAGTGCGCTGTCGAGCGGGATTCCGGCCAGCGGCCCCCGGTGAAACAGCTCCTCGGCGTAGTACCAGGCAACGGTGCTGCTCTGCGGATTCAGGCGGACCACCTCCCGGAAATGCGCGAGCCGCCGCTGCATGTCCCGCTCGAGTTCGGCTCCGAGCAGCGAGTGGTAGGGTTCCGGCAACCTGTCACCATGCCGGCGGGTCAGGTCCGTCAACGCCGTCGTCGTCAAGGTACGGAGCGACTTCCGTTCAAGCGTGAGGTACCATGCACAGATCGAGAATGCGGGATCGAGATCGAGCGCACGACGGAAGTACTGCTCGGCGGCCACGTATTCTCCCCTGTGGTGCTCCTCCTCACCTAACAGGAAGAGGTTCACCGCTTCGGCATCATCCGAGCCACCTTGGCCGCTCAGGACCCGGTACCTGGCGTGCAAGGGGCGGAAGAGACGACCGACCAGAGAATCGGCGGCTTCGCGGCCCCAGACGAGCAGGTCGCCCAGCGGAGCGGGGACGCGGACGTCACGCACCGGGCGACCGATGCTGTCGTAGACCGACAGGGTGAGCAGTCTGTCCCCGATGTCGCCGCTGACGTAGTAGCGGGTGTTCATCCGCCGAACCTCTCCCGGATCAGTCGGCACCTGATAGCTGAGTGCCTGCGGATGGGGCCGGGTCATGATCGGGGGGAAGCGATTGAGAGGATCGGACGTGAACCGGGCCAGCCGGTACGCCGCGCCAGAGTCCGGGCCAGTGAATCGAAGAATCGTCAGCTCCACTCGGGGCTGGATGGGCAGCGCCGACTGGGGCGGCGGCGTGAGGACCCGGTAAAGCACCCCACCGGCGATGAGCACGCCGATGCTGGCCGTCGCGAGCGAGGGCCACACTGGCCGGTGCTGGAGCCGTTCGAGCACCTGATGGAACTGAACGGCGTCAACCCAGCGCGCTGCTGCATTCCAGGCGAGCGCGCGCCGGAGCATCCGGGAAAGCCCTCGCGGGATTCCCGACCATGCGGCCTGTCCGGCAAGTTCCGCTTCCCGCCAGCGACGCCCGCTGATCGCCTCGTAGAGGACTGCTCCGACCTGATAGAGGTCGGTACGAGGAGAGACGAGCCCCCCGGCGCACTGCTCGGGCGCCATGTAGTCCGGCGTTCCCGCGCCGGGATCGAGTGTCGACTCTGGCGACTCGGCATCCGGTTGAACGCGAGCCACGCCGAAGTCGCCGAGCACCGCACGGTTGTCGGTGAGAAAAATATTCCCGGGCTTGATATCGCGGTGAATGATACCGGCCCGATGGACCGCGGTGAGACCGGAGAGAAGATCGAGACCGAGGCGGACTACTTCGCGGTATCCCAGCGGGCCCCGCTTGAGCCGCTGGTACAAGGTCTCACCGTCCACATACTCCATCACGAACAGAAAGAGCCCTTCCCCCTCGCCCCGGTGGTGCACTACCACGACATTGGGATGACTCACACGGGCCAGCGCACGGGCCTCCCGCTGGAAGGCTTCAGCGACACGGGCGGAGGCGAGTTCAGGATGCAGGATTTTGATTGCGACTGGACGGCGGAGATTCAGGTCCCTGCCGAGGAAGACCGTGCCCATGCCCCCACGGCCGAGTTCCCGCTCGACCTCATACAGCGGGCCCAGGGCTGCACGAACACGATCAATCAGCTCCATAGGATTCCCGGATCCCTTCCTCAGGAGGCGATCGGGCGGTCC
>JANOFA010000161.1:0-5338 GCA_031413355.1 Gemmatimonadota bacterium
CCCGACCTCGGCCGCTTCATCACTGCGGACCCGCTCGGCTACGCCGACGGCCCCAGCGAGTACGCCTTCGCCATGAACGGGCCGGTGGAGGGGCGGCTCCTCCCGCCGCATTGCGGGAAACAGGATGACATCCCGGATCGAACTCTGGTCTGCCAGCAGCATGATCAGCCGGTCAATACCGATGCCCATCCCTCCGGTCGGCGGCATGCCGTATTCCAGCGCCCGGATGAAGTCCGCATCGTACGGCTGGGCTTCGTCGTTGCCCGCGGCCCGCTGCCGCACCTGGTCGGCAAACCGGGCGCGCTGGTCGTCCGGATCGTTCAGCTCGCTGAACGCATTGGCCAGCTCCCGACTCTGGATGAACAGCTCGAAGCGCTCGGTCAGGCGGGCGTCCCGGCGATGCTCCTTGGCCAGCGGCGAAATGATCTTGGGGTAGTCAACCACGAAGGTCGGCTGCTCCAGCATCGGCTCCAGAAAGAGGGTGAACATCTCATCCAGCAGCTTCCCGCCGGTGAAAGCCCGTACCTCGTCCAGCGGCAGGCCGGCACGCACCAGCCGGGTGCGCATCTCGTCCTCCGAGGCGGACAGCACATCGACCCCGGAACGCTCCCGGATGCCATCGACGAAACTCACCCGGCGGAAGGGCGCGGAAAAATCGAGGACTGCCCCGCCCCGCTGAAGCGTGTGCCCCCCGCCGGTGACCTCACTGACGAGCTCGCCAAGGAGCGTTTCCGCCAGTGCCATCATGTCACTGTAATCGGCGTAGGCCTGGTACAGCTCCAGCATGGTGAACTCCGGGTTGTGCGACCGGTCCATGCCCTCGTTGCGGAAGTCGTGGCCGATCTCGTACACCCGCTCCAGCCCGCCAACGATCAGGCGCTTGAGGTACAGCTCGTCGGCGATCCGCAGGTAGAGCGGCATGTCGAGGGCGTTGTGGTGGGTGCCGAACGGCCGCGCGGCCGCACCACCGTACAGCGCCTGGAGAATGGGAGTCTCGACCTCGAGAAAACCGCGGGTATCGAGAAACGCCCGGATGCGGCTCACCAGCCGAGCGCGGAGCCGGAACACCTCTCGCACTTCGGGATGCACCGCGAGGTCGGCGTAGCGCTGGCGGTAACGCACCTCCGGATCCGCCAGCCCGCCGAAGACCCGCGTCTCACCGTCCTCGGCCACCTGCACCTTGCCGCGCGGGAGCGGCTTGAGCGACTTGGTGAGCAGCTCCAGCCGGCTGGCGCGCACCGTGACCTCGCCGGTCTTCGTCTTCATCAGGGTCCCGACCACACCCACATGATCATCGAGATCGAGCAATTCCACGAGATTCCACCCGTCGCCCAGCGCATCCGCGCGGCAGTAGACCTGGATCCGGCCGCTCGCATCCTCGACGTGACCGAAGACCACCTTCCCTTTCGGACGCCACGCCGCCACGCGCCCCGCGATCCGGACCTCCGGACCGGTGTCGCCCATGGCGTCGTCGTACAGCGCGAGCGCCTCGGCCGCGGAATGCCGCCGGTCGTAGCTGTAGGCGAACGGCAGGATGCCCAACTGCTGGAGTGCCGGCAGCTTGGCCCGCCTGGCCTCTTCCACGAAGGAACGATCGTCGCTCACGCGGCCTTCCCGCCGAAACGCTTGAGGAACGCTTCGATGAACTCGTTGAGGTCGCCGTCCATCACCCGCTGTACGTCGGTCACCTTGAGCTCGGTCCGGTGGTCGTTGACCATGGTGTAGGGCTGGAATACGTAGGATCGGATCTGGTTGCCCCAGGAATTGTCGGTCTTCGTGGCCTCCACCTTTGCCCGCGCCGCTTCCTGCTCCTCCAGCTTTTTCTGGTAGATCGCGGCCCGCAGCATCTTGTACGCCGTCGCCTTGTTCTTGCCCTGGCTCCGCTCCTGCTGGCAGGCGACCACCAGGCCGGTGGGAATGTGCGTCAGCCGCACCGCCGACGAGGTCTTGTTGACATGCTGGCCGCCGGCGCCGGAGGCACGATAGACATCCATCTTGATGTCCTCGTCCCGCAGGTCGACCTCGATCGTGTCGTCGATATCGGGATACAGGAAGACCGAGGCAAAGGAGGTGTGCCGCCGCGCCTGACTGTCGAACGGCGAGATCCGCACCAGCCGGTGCACCCCCTTCTCGGCCTTGAGAAAGCCATAGGCGTACTGCCCCTTGATCTCGATCGAGACCGACTTGATGCCGGCCTCCTCGCCCGGGAGCAGGTCGAGCACGCTCACTGAAAATCCGCGCCGCTCGGCCCAGCGCACGTACATCCGCATCAGCATCTCGGCCCAATCCTGCGACTCGGTGCCGCCGGCACCGGGGTGGATCGTGAGGATCGCATCCCGGGTGTCGTCCGGCCCCTGCAGCATCGACTGCAACTCGAAGGACTCGACCACCTGCCCGAGCTTTGCGATCTCCCCGCGGAGCTCCCCGGTCAATTCCTCGTCCGGTTCCGCTTCGAGCAATTCGACCATCGCACGGCTGTCCCCGATGCGACGGGTGATCTCGGCCTCCGGCACCGTCCACGCCTTGAGGGCCTTGACCTCCTGCACCACTTCCCGGGCCTCATCCGACCGGGACCAGAACTGCGGATCGGCCTGCCGCGCCTCGAGATCGGCGAGCCGGCGCTGTTTGTCGGTCAGGTCAAAGAAAACCTCGGATTTGGGAGATACGGCGGTCGAGGTCGTCGAGACGTTCAATCAGATCGCGCATGAGTCGGTGCACTGTTGAAGGTGCCGGAAGATAACTGCACCGGTGCACCAACCGTGGCAGGCTGAGGTCTCCGCCGATCAATACGACCGAGGGACCTCCAGGGCCGCCCGTTCGCCGGGCTGGCACCGAAGGTCCCTCGCGCTGCCGAGCCGTGTGGGGACTAGAAGACTTGCTTCCCGCCCGCCAGGATCTCGTTCAGGGCTTCGGTGAAATAGGGGGTCGACTCCGCGATTTCCTTGCCCACCTGATCGGTGTACTCCTCCCAGCTCTTCTGGATCTCCTCCTGGAACAACTCCTTCAGCGTCCCGTTGGCGACGCCCTCCTTCCGCCGGTCCGGGTAGTAGACCGCGAGGTCGGAGATCAGGGCCCGCGCCAGCCGCCGGGCCTTCTGGGACGGATCCTTGGACAGGAACGGATTGACCGGGCGACCGGCCGGACGGGGTGACGGCGCGGGGGCCGCAGGCACGGCCGGGTGCTTGGTCGTCGGTGGAATCGGCGGCTCGAGCACGATTCCCGGGTTCTTCGCCGTCGGCGGTACCGGGGGTGCGGCCGGAAGCGCCGGATTCCTGGCGGTCGGCGGCAACGACGGTGCCGCCGGGATTGCGGGTGCTTTCGCGGTCGGGGCGGTCGACGGATTGAGCGGTGGCAGGCCTGCGTTCGTCGGGCGGAAGGCTGGCGGCGGCATCACCGGCCGACCCCCCGCCGGAGGGAACTGCCGCGGTGCCGTCGGTCTGCCACCGGGCATCGCTACCGCCGGCGGGGCAACCGACGGCCGGGGAGGCATCGGCGGCTCCGCCGGGCGCGGTGCGGCTACAATCGGCTCATCCGGAGCGGGAGGCGCCTCGGCCTCGGCTGGCAGCGCGGGACGGGGAGCGGTGATTTCCTCGGGCGGCACCGCAGCCGGTGCGGCCGGTGGCATCACCGGAGGAGCGGCGGCGACCGGCGGCGGGGGTGTAAACGGGGTGGCCACCGGTACCGGAGCCACGGCGACCGCGGCCGCAGGGAGCTCCGCATGGGGGGCAGGCATCGCCCCCATCGGCCGGGTGACCGGAAAGATGAATGAGCAGACCTTGCATCGGGCCCGGACGCCAGCTTCGGGGACCTTGGCGGGGTCCACCCGGTAGATGGTCGTGCAGGAAGGACAGGATACGTTCATTCGTCCCCCTAGCGCGCTGGGCCCGGACGACGCTCGCCGGGCTCTTCGGTGTCGGGCAGTTGCCGGCGGTCAACCACGAAAACCGAGCCGGGCAGCGACTTCGCGTAGCTTTTCATCTCCGTTGCCAGCTCGCTCACTTGGGCCGGATGGGTAAACGTCCGGTTGCGGTTGGTCACAATCCCGATGGACAGCGTCATCAGCGGCACCCGGTGCAGTTGGCCCCGGCGGTCCTTGCCGAAGAAGTAGCCCGCCCGCCGGTCCTGCTCATTGTACTGCAGCGGGACCAGCGTGTCGAAGACCGAGATGATCTCGGTACAGATTTCACTGGCCGCGGCAAGAGGCACCACGAAGAGGAAGTCATCCCCGCCGATGTGGCCCACGAAGCCCTGGGTATCGAGCAGCCCCTTCACGACATCATGCAGGATCCGGGACAAAATGTAGATGACCCGGTCTCCATCATAATAGCTGTACCGGTCGTTGAACTCCTTGAAGTGATCCAGGTCGGCGTAGCAGACCGCGAACTCGCCACCGCCATCCAGCTGCCGGCGGATGGCCCGCTCGATCTCGGTGGTGCCGGGCAACCGGGTCGAGGGGTGCACCGACACGTCGCGTTCCGTCCGGGTCAGGATCGCATCAATCCGTGCCCGTTGCTCGGCGGCGGAAAAGAGGCTGGTGACGACCTCGTCGGTCCCGGCGGCGAACCAGCTCTCCACCTGCGCGGTGTCATGGTGCTCAGCAAGCATGACGACCGGGACGATCGCCGTGAACGGATCGCTCTTCAGCTGGCGAACCAGCGCCACTCCGTCAGCGCCGGTCCGGTCGGCATCGACAAACAGGAAACAGGGAAAGCCCCGCAGTATGATACTGTGGATTTCCGCCGCATCCGCCAGTGGCAGGAGCGGCATATCCCCGGTCTTGGCCCAGGTGCGGACCAGTTCGGGAACGGCCAAACGCCAAACCTATGTTACGGCGCATGTAGCGCAATACCAAAGTCATGCGGCTGGGTTGAAGTATTTCAGGTTGGGTTAGTGAAAGAGCTGTCATTTATAAGGACTCCTTACTCATGTCGAATGCGGGGATCAAGCAAAGGATAGACAAATTCCATAAGCACCATCAAAGTGGCAACGGCAATAGTAACAAACAAGACGACACCATAAATGACCAGGAAATCGTTGGATGTAATTGCATCTTGCAGCACCCGTCCAAGCCCGGGCAAGCCAAATTGAGATTCGATAACAATTGCGGAGGTGACCACACCGCCTAATGCCAAAGCCAGGCCGGTTACTTGCGGCAGGAGCGCGTTGCGCAGGTAGTAATCTTTAAAAATAGCGTATCCGCCCAGCCCCTTATGCTCGGCAAAATTGACATAGTCTTCGCCCTGGATGGTGATCCCCATACCGCGCATGGTAAGCGTCCAGCCTCCTACAGAACCTAACAAGAGCGCCAATGCGGGCAGGAGTTGATGCCAGACCACAT
>JANOFA010000162.1:0-1024 GCA_031413355.1 Gemmatimonadota bacterium
GGATCGTGGGGCGCTGCCGCGCGCGGAGTGCGATGTCTTTCGCAGGCTTGTGGCGGTGCCACCGTTTTCTAACATTGGCATGAAGCTGTCGGGCGGGCGCCGTCGCCGCCGCTCGAGCCAGGTTACAGTGGGTACCAACGCAGGGCGGCGCCTAGGACAGCGCCACGCACAGGAGTGCGCCCGCCCGCAGCTTATGCCAGTCCGTTAGGCCGCACCCTCACTCACGGGACGAAGGACTGTTCAGCGACCGTGGCTACTGTTCGCTCTGCCAACTCCTCATCCCACACCTCAGCAAGGAGTTGGCCCGTGTACAGCTGGCCAGGACGAAGTGGCGGCGCCACACCTGCAAACGCATGGGGTGGGACCGTGCCATACAGGATTGGTGAGCGGATGGTGTTGGCGGCAGCTGTATTTGAGTTCACGATCCAGTCATAAACCATGGTGCCCTGCGAATCGTGCACTACCGCAAGCCCGAAGACCCGGCAGTCCGAGGGCCGCCACGAGAATCGCGGGGTTGTAGTCGAGCTGACCGCCAGTGTCATGGCGGACGTGCAGTTCGCTTCCACGAACGGCGTGGCGCACCCATTGGCAAGGAAAGCGCCACCCGCTATCACGATCAGGAACGCCGACACCGTCACATGGGGTTTCATGAGTCTCTCCTGGGTTCTGGTTCTCGCAAGGACAACTGGGGTCGTTTCAGCGAGAGCCTAGTGATCCAGGGTCAAGCGAGAGTCAAGCGGGATACCTGGGGAAGGCGCGGCAACGGCACTCAGAGGTATTGTGCCCAAGACCACCACGCCTAAGCCAACTTGGCGCGGCCTAACCAGCGCATGGACCTGTCAAGCCGCGGCGCCTGCCCTTTCGTTGACTAATTGCAGTGTGCCGCCGCGCCTTGCAGGTCATGCGCGGCCGTTATCGGGCAGAAATGGAGCCACTCCAGTGGGGAATTCGACCCGGAGCTGGTCGGGCGGTGTTCTTGGGTGGGGTCAACAGCGGATCGCCTTGGCGTCCGCCTTTTCTTTGC
>JANOFA010000163.1:0-3792 GCA_031413355.1 Gemmatimonadota bacterium
CTACGACCTCGGCTGGATGCTGCGGCGGGATTGGGCGACGCTGGGCCCGAAGGTACGGGGCAAGCTGCACATCTATGTGGGCGAGGCGGACAACTACTACCTGAACAACGCCGTCTACCTGGTCGAGGACATCCTGAAATCTGCCACCAACCCGGCGGCCGATGCGGAGGTCGATTATGAACCCCGCGCCGAGCACTGCTGGAATGGCGACCACACCAGGCCCAATGCGTATTCACGGCTGCGGTACGCCCAGATGTTCGTACCGCGGATCATGGATCAGATCAGGAAGAATCATCCGGCGGGAGCGGATACGCTGAGTTGGCGATATTGAGAAGCAGGCGGGGGTAGGTCGGGCCTCCGTGCCCGACCGGCAGGCGGGAACAACGCAACCGCTGTCATCCTGAGCGAAGCGAAGGATCTCTTTGTCTCGGAGCGGGACTCAGGGCTCTCCTACGGACTCAAGAGATCCTTCGTCGCTGCGCTCCTCAGGATGACACCATTCACTGACGGCTGACGGCTGATCGCTGATTGCTGATTGCTTCTCCCCAACCCCACGGTCCCATGCTCCCACGCCTTTCCCTCTGGCCCCTCCTCCTAGCAACGACGCTCCCCGCCATGGCCACCGCCCAGATCCGCGCGAGTGAGCGGGCGCTGCTGGCGCAGACCATCGACGGGACGACGCTGACGCTCGACTTCGCGCGGCCGCGAGTGCGCGGCCGGGACTCGATCTTCGGCGGTCAGGTCTACTGGACCGAGGTGTGGACGCCGGGCGCCAACATGGCGACGACGCTCGAGGTCAATCGGGACATCCAGATTGATGGCCACGCGGTACCGAAGGGGAAGTACTCGGTCTGGATGGTCGTCGTGCCGGCCGACAGCTGGACCTTCGTGCTGGACACCGTCTGGAGCCTCTATCACGAGGCGCGTCCGCCGGAGCGGCCGGGGCAGATCCGGTTTCCCATCACGCCAATCGCCGCACCGCACACCGAGGTTCTCACCTGGAGCTTCCCCGAGGTCACGGCAACCGGGGCGCAGCTCCGCATGGCGTGGGCAGACCGGGTGGTGAACCTCCGCGTCACCGTCGAACCCCGCTATTCCACAGCGCTCCCCGCCGCGGAAGCTGCGCCCTACCTGGGGAGCTACCTGATCACCTGGTCACCGCAAGGGGGAGAAAGCGATCCGCCACAAACGCTCCGGGTGGTGTACGAACGCGGGGGTCTGGTGGGGTACTGGACGCCGGAATTGTGGGAGGAACTCGAGCGGGTGCTGCTGATCCGCATTGCACCAAAGTGGATGGTGATGGGATTCACCTCCGACAGCGACAACTGGGCTGGCACCGACAGCGGCACCGGCCAAGTCCTGGACGACGTCTTCATGGAGATGGTCTTCGAGTTCGCCGCACCGGTCAACGGCCATGCCGATACCATCGAGCTGCGCAGCAGGCGGGACCGGCTGCTGGGAACGGGGAAGCGGGTGAAGTAGGCGAGACGCGCGGACGGGCGGACGGGCGGACGGGGCGAATGTCGTTGCTGTCATCCTGAGCGAAGCGAAGGATCTCTTTGTCCCGGAGCCGGACTCCGGCATCGCCTCCGGCCTCAAGAGATCCTTCGGTCGCTTCGCTCCCTCAGGATGACAGCATTCACTGACGGCTGATGGCTGACGGCTGATGGCTGATGGCTGATGGCCGACGGCTAGTCTCTCCGCGGCGCCAACCAGTACACGATCCCCAGCATCGCCGTCGAGATCAGCACATGCGGCAGATTGAGCAGGATGTCGGCCGAGTACGGCTTCTCGTTCATGAAGCCATAGGTCAGGAAGAAGATCGCATCCAGCGCATAGTAGAAACCGAACGCCGTCAGGCAGAGCAGCGAGAGCTTGCGGGAGTGCAGGCTGGCCACCAGCGCCAGCAGTGCCGTCACCCCGTGGGTCACATCATCGATCAGGCTGAGCCGGAAGAGGCCGAACTGGATGCGGTCGCTACCTTCATAGGTGATGAACGAAGGGATGTAGCCGCTGGCCACGACCCAGGTGAACAGCAGCGCAAAGGCGAATGTCAGTTTCCGGACCACACGACCTCCCCTGAATGACGATGGTGACACCTCTCCCGCCGCGTTCCCGCTTTCGCCGCCTGCTGGGCGCGGCGCGGCAGTCGCTCCTGCTGCTGGGCCGCCTGCTGCTCGCGATCGTCCTGCTGACGGCCGTCGCCTCCTGCTTCGGGATCCTGCAGACCAACGTGATCCGGCCGGCGCCACCGCCGGTGATCAACGATGTCACCCAGCTCAACCCGATTGTCGTGACCGAGATCATCACGCCGACGACAACGGAGGAGATCATCGCCGCAGTCCGGCGCCACACCGGGCCGATCAGCATCGGCGGCGGGCGCTACAGCATGGGTGGACAGACGGCGACGAGTGGCGCCCTGCAGATCGACATGCGCCAGATGAACCGTGTCGTTGCGTTCAGCCCCGCCGAGAAGTGGATTACGGTACAGGCGGGCGCCCGCTGGCGCCAGATCCAGGAGCGGATCGACTCGGCCGATCTCTCCATCAAGATCATGCAGACCTACAGCAACTTCACCGTCGGCGGATCGCTGTCGGTGAATGTGCATGGCCGCTATGTGGGGCTGGGGCCGCTGGTCCTCTCGGTGCGCGGCATCAGGATCGTCCTGGCCGACGGCACCGTGGTCGACGCCAGCCCGGTCGTCCACCCCGACATTTTCTACGGCGCGATCGGCGGGTACGGCGGACTGGGCGTGATCATCGAGGCCACGCTGGAGCTGGCCGACAACATCCGGGTCAGGCGGCACGACCGCCGGATGCCGATCGCCGGCTACAAGGCATTCTTCTTCGACTCGGTGCGGAACCAGCCGGACGCCGTCTTCCACAACGCCGACATCTATCCCGACGCCTACGACCAGGTCAACGCCGTCACCTATATGGCGACCGATGATCCCGTCACCATCTCCGACCGGCTGATCCCCACCGACCGCTCGTATGCGCTCAACCGCTTCCTGTTCCGGGTGATCTCCGGGTGGCCCTTCGGCAAGGCGTTCCGGCAGCACGTCGTGGATCGCTGGATCTTCCGGGGTGAACCCGTCACCTGGCGGAACTACGAGGCCAGCTACGATGTCGCCGAGCTGGAGCCGGCTTCGCGCGAGAGCGCGAGCTATGTCCTCCAGGAGTTCTTCGTCCCGGTGGAGCGCTTTGAAGAATTCATCCCGCGGATGCGCGACATTTTCCGGCGGCACGACGTCAATGTCATCAACGTCTCCATCCGCCATGCCCGGCCCGATCCGGGAACGCTCCTCGCCTGGGCCAGGACCGAAGTGTTCGCGTTCGTGGTCTACTACAAGCAGGGGACCGACGTCGCCGCCCGCGACAGCGTGGGTGTCTGGACCCGGGAGCTGACCGATGCCGCCGTTGGTGTCGGTGGGTCGTGGTACCTGCCCTACCAGCCGCATGCCACCGATGCGCAGCTACAGGCGGCCTATCCCCGGCTGCCGGAATTCTTCGCACTGAAACAGCGACTCGATCCGACCAACAAATTCCGCAACACGCTGTGGGACCGGTACTACCTGCCAGAGGTCGATCCGGCGGCGGCGGAGCTCCCGCCGGCGCTGCACGATGCGCTTGCCGCGCGCAGTGGCTACCGCCGCGACGAAGGCCAGGCCTTTCTGACCCATCCCGAGTGGTACATCGTCTACAGCTCGGAGGAGTACGCCGGCTACCTCGAGCAGCATCTGCCCACCGAGTTTCCCTACCTCGCATCGATCGGTCAGTACTGGGTCAACTA
>JANOFA010000164.1:0-2276 GCA_031413355.1 Gemmatimonadota bacterium
GCATCGCCTTCCAGTCGAGCGCGCGCATCTCGCTCGTCGGGACGACAAACACGTCCGGTTCGAACTTGATGGAGGGACCGAGCACGATATCGCCGCGTGAGCCGAGCACGGTTCCCACCGGTTCGAGTTCGAGGTAGGCGCTTAGCGCATGGATCAACCTGGCGACCACGACCTCATGCCATGCCCGGGGTGCCGGTGTCACCAGCAACTCCCCATGGACCACCTCGTACCGGTTCCCGTCGTCGGGGAGTTGGTCGAGGATGTCGACGGTGAAGTACGGGCCCTGGGCCCGGATGGCGGCAGGCAGCGGCATGGCCATACGATAGGCTCGGCGGAGGGAAGGGCGCAACTCGGCGGCATGCCCCACGGTACGGGGTCGGCGAGGCACTGACCGCCTCAGGATCATGCGGGACGGTGCGGGACGGTGCACAAGAACGCCGGAGGGGTGAGTCTGAGACCCACCCCTCCACCGACCGCGAGACAGTCGTGTCCAGAAAAGAGGACACTCGCCCCCGATCCCGGACCGGCGACGGCCTCCCCCGCCAGGCCCACGGCGGCTCCGCTTTTATGCATTCGACCAACGGCACAGCGGGCCCCGTATCGGCCCTGCGCGTGCCACAAACGGAGTGACGCACGCCGTCCCCCGACTGCCTCTCCCGGCCCAAACATTTCGTCGGACAGCTCCCCCATTTCCCGTCGCAGAAACCGGTTGCCTCGCGACCCTCTCACAGTGCGCCGGACCGGCTCCGGCTTGCGCAGGGCAACTCCTTTCCTGCGCGTATGTTATCCCGCCCGTCCGGTGCCAGCCGGTCGGGTCGCATCACCACCCGCGGCCGGCACAAATCAGATCCCGATTGCGCGACACTGATCGGGGATTCCGCGGGACCAATCCATGACTGCGCGGGACCCCATTCCGATTGCGCGCCATCGCGCCGGCATTGCGCGCGCCGATTATGCATTTGCGGCTGCGTTATGCATTTTTCCCGCGCCTCACACAACTGTTCTCACGCTGTCTGTTTGTTTCTGGCACACGGGATGCATCTCCGCCCTTCCGATCGCGATGTCGTTGAGTTGACTCGCGGTGCCATACGGCAGGAGATCGGGCATCGGCCGCCTCAACCGGTGGTGCCCCCGTGCCCTTTGGGCAAGGAGCGTCATATGGACGGGAGACTGCAGTTGAAGCTCGCCATGCTGGCACGTCTGCAGGATTTTCTGCGGGCGTATCCACTCGGCGACGGGCCGGCGGACGAAGTTGTCGCGCGGTTCACGGAGAAGATTGGCCGGCTGCGGGCGCTGATGGCCCAGCAGCAGGATGGCGAGCTGGCCCGCGGGGCGGAGACGGGCAAGCACAGGATGTTGCGGCAGAAGCTGTCGCAGCTGCCGCTCCGGCACCTGGCCCGCATCGCCAGCTCGCTCGGGGACGAGCACGCCGAGCTGGCCGCGGCGCTCGGTCAGGACATGCGCAGTATCAGTGGGGAGCGCTTCATCGCCGCGGCGCAGTCCATCGCCACGACGATCCAGGCGCAGCACGACCTGCTCCGCTCGCACGGGATGGCGGAGGGGACGCTGGAGAATCTGACCGGCCTGCTGGAGGACTACGCCCAGGCGGTGCGCGACGGCAATGCCGCCCGGCGGGCCCACATCGGGGCGCGGGCCCAGATGTTCCAGCTGGGCGCTGAGTTGATGCGGCATGCCCGTCAGCTGGATGGTATCGTGGTGTACCGGTTCCACGAGAACGCCGAACTGCTGGCCACCTGGCGGAGTGCCCGCAATATCGCCTGGCCGGTCGTCGAGGCTGGCAGCGCCCCGGCTGCTCAACTGCTGCTTCCGAAGGAAGGGCAGCCGTCCAGATGAGATGGATGTTCGGGTGGGATGACCAGACGGCAGCTGATCCGGTGCATTGGAGCGGCTGTCGTTCTGGTGTCATGGAGCAGGCGGTAGGCGCAAGGCGGTGGGCGCTAGGCGGTCACGTCGCAACTCAATGCAGATGGCTAACGCCCCCGCGTAAGCTGCAGGGGCCGGCATGATGCAAACCGACGCCACGTGAGACTGTCGCCGGACCCTGGCAGCTTCATGCGGTTGTTAGCGCGCGCGGCACGAACTTATAGGCCGAGCGCCAATCGCAGCCCGGCGTCCACTTGTTGCAGAAGTGTCGGCGGCAGCTTGGCCGCAGGTTCGCGCAGGAAGTCGCGGTCCAGGGTGACCACCTGCGTCACATTGGCGACCGAATCCTTGGGTAAGCCGGCCGCCTTGCCCGGAATCAGCACATTCCCTGG
>JANOFA010000165.1:0-2914 GCA_031413355.1 Gemmatimonadota bacterium
ACCACCTGGGGCTGACAGCGCAGGCAGTAGGGATCCTGCACCCGGTCGTCCCCCTCCAGGTGCGAACGGCGGATGGCGCTGTCGGCCAGCAGGGCCCGATAGTACTGGGCGACGTCGATCTGCCCCGGCTGGCCGCGCACGGCATGAATGCGTGGATCGAACGGCCCGTCACTGCCGCGGGCGGCATCCACCGTCAGGGCGCCGACCACCAGCGCCGCCTCCAGCACCGCCTCGAACTGGAGCAGCGCGTGCAGCGCGAGCGCGGTCGAGGTCTGCGTCCCGTTGATCAGGGCGAGGCCCTCCTTGGCGGTGAGTCGCAGGGGCGCAATTCCCGCCCGCTGCAGCACCGGTCCCGCCGGCTCCCGCCGACTGTCCACCAGCATCTCGCCTTCGCCCAGCAGCGCCAGCGTCATGTGCGCCAGCGGGGCGAGATCGCCCGAGGCACCAACCGAACCCTGCGACGGGATGTACGGCACCAGGCCGGCGTGGTAGGCGGCCAGCAGCGTGTCGATCACGACCTCGCGGACACCAGAGTATCCCCGGGCGAGGCTTGCCGCCTTCAGCGCGAGCATGAGCCGCACCACCTCGGGGGCGAGCGGCGCTCCCACCCCCACGCTGTGCGACCGGATCAGGTTGAGCTGCAGCGCGTCGAGCTGTGCCGCGCTGATGCGCTGATTGGCCAGCTTGCCGAAGCCGGTGTTGACGCCGTAGACCGGCGCATCTCCCGCGGCCGCGCGCTGCACCACCTGTGCGCTGGCCCGGATCTCCCCTGTGGCCGCCGCCGGCAGGGTGAGCGCGGTGGTATCAGCGTGAATGGTCCGCAGCTGATCCAGTGTGATCCGGCCCGGGTTAATCTGCATCGGTCGCTCCCAGCATCGGCAGGTTGAGTCCCTGTTCACGGGCGCAGGCGCGGGCGATCGGATACCCCGCATCGGCGTGGCGCATCACGCCGGTGGCCGGGTCGTTCCACAGCACCCGCTCGAGCCGCCGGTCCGCGGCCTCGCTGCCGTCGCAGACGATCACGACGCCGGCGTGCTGCGAATAGCCCATGCCCACGCCGCCACCGTGATGCAACGCAACCCAGGTCGCGCCTCCGGCGGTGTTCAGCAGCGCATTGAGCAGCGGCCAGTCGGAGACGGCGTCGGAGCCGTCGAGCATCGCTTCGGTCTCACGATTTGGTGAGGCAACCGAACCGCTGTCCAGGTGATCCCGCCCGATCACGATCGGCGCGGAGAGCTCACCACTGCGCACCATGGCGTTGAACGCCAGGCCGGCACGATGGCGTTCCCCCAGGCCGATCCAGCAGATCCGCGCCGGCAGCCCCTGAAACGCGATCCGTTCAGCCGCCAGGTCGAGCCAGCGGTGCAGGTGGGCGTTCTCCGGGAACAGCTCCTTGATCTTCGCGTCGATTTTCCGGATGTCTTCCGGATCCCCACTCAGCGCCACCCAGCGGAACGGTCCCGTGCCGCGGCAGAACAACGGCCGGATGTACGCCGGGACGAATCCGGGAATGTCGAACGCTCGTGTCACGCCCGCATCCCTGGCCACCTGCCGTATGTTGTTGCCGTAGTCCACTGTGGGGACGCCGAGCCGCTGAAAATCGAGCATGGCCTGGACATGCACCGCGCAGCTCCGGGCCGCGGCCTCGCGGAGTGAGGCGTGCTGCGCAGCATCGGCCTGCGCCGCCTGCCACCGCTCCACGCTCCAGCCCGACGGCAGATAGCCGTGCACCAGATCGTGGGCTGAGGTCTGATCGGTCACCAGGTCGGGGCGAATGCCACCCTGCTGCGCCCGGCGCACCAGTTCGGGCAGCACCTCGGCGGCATTGCCAAGCAGACCAACCGAGACCGCCTTCTTCTCGCGAGTGTACCGCGTCAGCCGGGCCAGCGCATCCTCGAGGTCGCTGGCCTGCTCATCGAGATAGCGGGTCTTGAGCCTGAGGTCGATACGGGACTGCTGACATTCGATATTCAGCGACGCTGCGCCGGCGAAGCTCGCCGCCAGCGGTTGGGCGCCGCCCATGCCGCCGAGCCCGGCGGTGAGGATCCAGCGGCCGGCGAGGTCGCCCCCGTAGTGCTGGCGACCGGTTTCCACAAACGTCTCGTAAGTGCCCTGCACGATGCCCTGGCTGCCGATGTAGATCCACGAACCGGCCGTCATCTGCCCGTACATCATCAGGCCCTGACGATCGAGCGCATCGAAGTGCTCCCATGTCGCCCACCGCGGTACCAGGTTGGAATTCGCGATGAGCACGCGCGGCGCATCGACATGGGTGCGGAAGACCCCGACCGGCTTCCCCGACTGCACCAGCAGCGTCTCGTCCTCCTGCAGCGCGCGCAGGGTCGTCAGCATGGTCTCGAAACAGTCCCAGTTGCGCGCCGCCTTGCCGATACCGCCGTAGACCACCAGGGCATCGGGATGCTCGGCGACTTCGGGGTCGAGGTTGTTCTGCAGCATGCGGTAGGCGGCTTCGATCAGCCAGTTGCGGCAGCTGCGTTCGGTACCGCGCGGGGCGCGGACCGGGCGGGGCTGGGCGGCGGGTCGATCGGGCATGGTGCGCTCCGGGCGTCAAGGTGGCGGGGGAGACTACTTGTCTAGACAAGATTCGGCAAGTAGCATTCCCGCCCATGGTCGCCATCGCGCCCTTCGCCAGGGTCAAGCACTTTCTGAAGCGGGAGCTGGGCCGGGGCCGGTGGCCGCCCGGGCGGCTCATGCCGTCCGAGGCGCAACTCGTGGCCCGCTTCGGCGTGAGCCGCATGACGGTCAATCGCGCCCTGCGGGAACTCCAGGTCGAGGGGCTGGTCGAACGGCGCCAGGGAATTGGCACCTTTGCCGCCCCGCTGCACCGGGTGGCGTCCACTCTCACCATTCGCGACCTGCACGACGAGATCACCGCACGCGGTCATGCCCACCA
>JANOFA010000166.1:0-4468 GCA_031413355.1 Gemmatimonadota bacterium
GCGCTCGCCGACGAAGGAGTCGATCCAATGGCCGGTGGGCTCGCCCTTGACGCCTATGTCAAGGCGTGCGAGCTTGACCCGCATGGCGTCGTAAACGTGGTGCCGCTGGTGGACCTTTTGATGGCGGCTGGCCGGCACTCCCAAGCCAAGCAATGGGCGATCCAAGGCTTGCAACGCAACGCGAATACGAGGTTGGACCCGCTCGCCGGGCTGTCAGTGGGACAGCTTTCGAGGCTGAGGGCGATTGCCGAGCGGCCGGAACCCGCCCCGTGAGCCCGTTTGGGCGATGCGTACGGTTCCCCAACACCCCTTGAATTCGCGGGTTTCGACGTTACCATTCCTCCCCTTGGAACGTACCTGGTTTGAGCCGGGCGAGCATTGGGCGGCGCTGCGCGTTGGGCGTGGTGCCGGTCGGATCGTGGTTGATCTAGATTCGTGGGAGTGAACTCCCCGGAGTGGTGGACATTATGGACGAGGACGAAGAGATCGCCGGACCACCACCCAACGCACGCTGCGAGGCGCGGTTCTAAGGGCTTTGCTCGGAATCATCGCTTCGCCGGGGCCGACGGTTCGGCTCCACACCACGACCAAGTGTTCTTGGCATCTGCCACAGTCAATCGAGGGCCTTTGGCCCGTCCTGCCCGACCGGCGGTCGTATGTGCGACCAAACCGGAGTGCGTCGGGTAGGTTCTTTGCAGCACACGCACCCTGAGAGGATCGATCCCATGTCCGCTGACCTGTCATACATCCGCAACTTCGGCATCTGCGCCCACATCGACGCCGGCAAGACCACCGTCTCCGAGCGCATTTTGTATTACACCGGCAAAAACTACAAGATCGGGGAGGTCCACGAGGGCACCGCGACGATGGACTTCCTGCAGGAAGAGCAGGAGCGCGGGATCACGATCCAGTCGGCGGCAACGACCTGCCCCTGGACCCGCAGTGGCAAGGAATACAAGCTGAACCTCATCGACACGCCCGGGCACGTGGACTTCACCATCGAGGTGGAGCGGTCGCTGCGCGTCCTGGACGGGGCCGTGGCAGTGTTCGACGGCAAGGAAGGCGTGGAAGCGCAATCCGAGACGGTGTGGCGTCAGGCCGACCGGTACAAGGTGCCGCGCCTGTGCTTTGTCAACAAAATGGACAAGATCGGGGCGTCCTTTGATTTCTCGTTTGCCACCATCAAGAGCCGCCTGGGCGCCAACGCCGTGGCGATCCAGTACCCCATCGGGCTGGGGCACGACTTCCGCGGAATCATCGACCTCATGAAGATGAAAGCCAACTTCTTCGAGGGGGACAAGGGTGAGACGATGATCGAGAAGGACATCCCCGAAGATCATCTCGAAGCGGCCGAGAAGTGGCACAAGGACATGGTCGAGAAGATCGCCGAACTCGACGACGAACTCATGGGAATGTTCCTCGAGGGCAAGGAGCCCACCGTCCAGCAGATGGTCGCGGTCCTGCGCACGGCCGTGATCGATCGGAGGATTTACCCCGTCCTGTGCGGGGCGGCCCTGCGCAACATGGGCGTGCAGCTTCTGCTGGACACGGTGTGCGACCTGCTCCCCTGCCCGACGGAGAAGCCCCCGGTCGAAGGAACCGACCCCCGCGACAAGGACAAGCACCTCACCCGCCCCCACGATCCCGACGCGCCCTTCGCGGGGCTGGTGTTCAAGGTCGTTTCCGATAAGCACGGCGACCTGACCTATGTCCGCGTGTATTCCGGCAGGATCACCAAGGGCACGCGACTCATCAACCCGGTCAATGGAAAAACAGAAAACGCCAGCCGCATCTTCGAGATGCACGCGCAGAACCGCATCCCGCTCGACGAAGTGACGGCCGGCAACATCGTCGCGATCGTCGGCATCAAGGACAGCTACACCGGGGACACGCTGTGCGACGCGGACGACCAGATCGTCCTCGAGCGCATGTTCTTCCCCGAGCCGGTCATCAGCATGTCGATCGAGCCCAAGAGCCAGGACGACAAACGACGACTCTCCGAGTGCCTCGCGGTCATCCGCCGCGAAGACCCGTCGTTCCGCTATTCCTTCAACGACGAGACGGGGCAGACGATCATCTCGGGCCGCCGCCACATCGACCCCGGAGTACCGCAGCAGGTGCATCATGGCCACGACCTCCGAGACCACCGTGATGTTCTTGCCCGCGTTCAGTGGCACGATCACGCGCGGCAGCACCACGTCGAGAATGGTCGTCTCGTGCTGCTGCAGTCCGGTCCGGTCCGCCTCCTCCGCGGTCGCCCAGTCCTCCAGCTGCACCACCACCTCGATGCGCTTCTGCTGCCGGACCGAGCGCACCCCGAACAGCGTCGGGATGTCGATCAGCCCGATCCCGCGTATCTCCATGTGATGGGCCGCCAGCTCATGGCCTTGCCCGATCAGGAGGTCGGTACCGCGCCGGGTCACCTGCACCACGTCATCTGCCACCAGCCGGTGGCCTCGTTCCACCAGGTCCAGCACGCATTCGCTCTTGCCGATGCCCGAACGGCCGATGAAGAGCAGGCCGACACCGTACACATCGGCCAGTGAGCCGTGCAGCGTCGTCTGCGGGGCGAATGCCTCCTCGACGATCGGCTTGATTCGGCGGTAGAACTCCGCCGTCTTGAGCCGGCTCCGAACCAGAGGGATCCCGCGCAGCCGCGCCAGATCAAGCAGCTCCTGCGGCACCTCCTGACCCTTGGTCACGAAGACGCAGGGCAGCTCGAAGGCGAAGAACTTCTCCAGCCGCGACTGGCGGTCGACCGGTTCCAGCGAGCTCAGGTAACTGATCTCGGTCTCGCCCAGGACATGCAGCCGCCGGGGCATGAACCGGCTGGTGTAGCCCGCCAGTGCCAGCCCCGGCGAAGCGACCTCCGGATCGGGAATCGGGCGGTCCAGCCCGAGCTCACCGGTCAGCGGCTCGAGTTGGAGTGGATCGCCCTTCCGGGCCAGGAGATCGCGAATCGTCAGCGTCACACCGGGTCCTTGGCTCCCCGTTCCCGGCGCACGCCGGCATCGCTCTTGTCCATCTGGCGCCGGATCTTGTCCTCCGCCCGGTCGAGCGCTGAGCGGTGATCCCGGTCCTCCCCGGTGGCGACAAACTGGTGATCGCGGCCGCCGTTGATCCGGATTTCGGCCGACGCCTGCGGCGCATTGTCGAAGACGACGGCGGCATCGATCGGGCTCGTGAGGTGGCTCGCAAGCCGCCCGAGGACAGCTTCCGCCCGTGCCCGCAGCTCGTCGGAAATTTCACAGTGACGTGCCGTGATACTCGTATTCATGCACACCTCCGGGGGTTCATGAAGTTTCCACCAGGCGCTGGAGCCACCGCTCCGTCTGCGCCGCCGCACCAGCCCAGCTCAACCGTTCCGCGAATTGTCGCGCCTGCCTGCCCAGCCGCTCCATCAGTGCCGGATCATCGGCCAGCTCCAGCATCCGGTCAGCCAGCAAATCGGGAACTCCGTGAGGCACCAGGTATCCGGTTTCGCCATGCCGCACTGAATCGCGCAGGCCCGGGCTGTCCGAGGCGAGGGAGGGCGTGCCGCACGCCGCCGCCTCAACGTTGGTGATTCCCCAGCCTTCCTTTACCGACGGGAAGATGTTCGCCCACGCCTGCCGCAGCAGCCCCAGCTTGTCGGTCTCACTGACAAAGCCGAGAAACCGGATCGCCTCCTCCTGCCGCAGCTCACGCACCAGCTGCTGGAGCCGTGGCTGGTCATCCCCCCGCCCGGCGATCAGCAGCCGCACTCCCGGCCGCCGCTCCCGGGCTATGGCCAGCGCCCGGATGGCGAACTCCACTCCTTTGTAGCGCCGCAGCCGGCCGATGTACAGGAAGGTCGGCGCAGGGGCCCTGCGGTTCGATGCATCAGCACCCGCCGGCGCCGGCGTGAACATCGTGGCATCCACCCCGGGGTAGATGACCTCAATCCGCTCCGCCGGGATACCCCGCGCAATCAGGTCGTCCCGGGTACTTTCGCTGATCGCGTGAAACCACGCCCGGCGATACGCCAGGGGGATAGGCCGCTCCGCCAGCCAGACCAGCATCGCCGATGGCAGACCTGCCTCCCGGAAGATCTCGCCGCCGAACAGGTGCGGGATGATCACGCCCATCGGCCGATCGGTCAGCCCCGCGGTGAAGAGCGGCAGCTTGTTGATGTCCTCCACCAGGACATCCGGTCGCTCCCGCGCGAGCGCGCGGCGCACTGCCCCCCGTCCAACCAGGGTGAAACTGTTCCGGTTCCCGTGCCGCTCCACCGCGATGCCATCCACCGTCGCCGTCGCCGCACAGCCGGGCCAGCCGCAACAGACCAGCCGGACCCGATGCCCCCGTGCCGCCAGCCGGCCGAAGAGTTCATGCAGGTGAATTTCGGCCCCGCCAGCCTGCGGATTCTCCCGATCCTGCCAATTGACCAGCAGGATGTTCATAGCCGTCCGACGGCGTGCGCCACCCGATCGAGGACGCCGTTGACGAA
>JANOFA010000167.1:0-2811 GCA_031413355.1 Gemmatimonadota bacterium
AGGCTGGCAAGACTTACGAGGCCAAGCTCAAGGTGGAGGTCTATCTGCCGAAGAACTTCGGAATCGATACCCTCGATTTGATCGACCGGGAACGGTTCGCCATCGAGCTCGCCGCGTTGCCGGGCTTTTACGCCCCGCCGACTGGCGGGCTCTTTCTGGTACGGCTGGGAAACAGAGCCGCGGGATGCGTCGGAATACGGCCGCTGATGGGTGACAGCTGCGAGCTCAAACGACTGTTCACCCGCGCGCCGTACCGCGGCCGGGGACTGGGACGCAAGTTGCTGGAGGCCGCAGTCACGGCCGCCCGGCTCGCTGGCTACGCGGCAATTCGGCTCGACACCCTCGCATCAATGAAAGAAGCCCAGGCGCTGTATGAGCGACTTGGCTTCCGGGACATTCCGGCGTATCGGGCGGACCCGATTACGGATATGCGGTATCTGGAATTGAAGCTGTGATCGAGTAGAGTCAGACAGGCGCCGTTTCGCCCGTCCGCCCGTCCGTCCGCCCCCTACCCGCCCCGCTCCGCCTCCCGCTCGAACAGGTTCCCCCGATACGCCTCGCGCCCCTGCAGCAGCGCCACGCCGCTGGCCGCGAGATAGACGACTGGAAAGAGAGCACCCCACCGTTCGTACTGCCGCACATGGACCCGCTCGTGAGCGCGCGTCAGTTCGAGCTGAACCTCATCCTGTGCCAGCACCACATGGCCCAGCGTGATCGCCGCGATCGACATCGGCGGATAGACACGACGCAGCACCGGACTGAGCGGCCCGCCGCACGCCTCCAGCACGCCATCGCGCAGTGCCACCCGCGCCCCGAACTGCCGCGCAACCCCGGCGCACAACGCGCCGAACAGCGTCACCGGGAGCGGCCAGAGCATTCGCACCAGGGTGTTCACCGGATCTCGCTCATCAGGCCGAGGGTATTGCCCTCGGAGTCTTCCAGAAAGGCCATCCACAGTTCGTGATCAGGCATCTTCGTGATCAGGTGCGGCTCGCTGGTGAAGTGCGCTCCACGTCCGGCGAGGGCCGCCGCCGCCGCGATGATATCGCCCACCTGATAGTAGAGGATGGAGCCGGGATGGTCGAACTTGGGATCTTCCGCCACCGCCAGCATCAGCCGCACGCCACCGGCGTCGAAAAAGGCGAGAGTTGGCACCTCGAAGAGCAACGGCAACTGCAGTACATCACGGTAGAACCTGGTCGCCCGCGCCAGCTCCTTGACGTTGATGACGATCTGCCCGATACCCGCCAACCGGGTACCGTCCGTGACACTCATCATGGGGTCAGCCCCGTCTGGGAGAGCGAAATCCCGCGCGCGCGTGGCTGCCGTCGCACCAGGGGTCATTCTTCGTCTGGCCGCAGCGGCAGACTGCCACCACCCCTTCTCGCCGCTCCTTCACCCCCGTGGGCAACTCCAGGTCGAGCATGCCCCGGATGCGGGCGGGCCCATCGCTGGTGAACGTGACGCTGACCGTCTCGCCATCGCCCGCCGCCTTCGGCGGCGGATGGCCGGCCCGCACCGACTGCAGTGCACCGCTAGGACACCGGGCGACGAGCGCCTGCACTTCGTCGGCCGACGCCGCAGCCGGATGAACCCAGTCCGCGCGGGTGACATCGAACACCGCCGGCAGCCCGCGGATGCAGACCGCCGAGTGGATGCAGATGCTGGGGTCGAACGTGACCGCCAATTCCGGCGTGTGATACACCTGCAGTTTCTTGTTCACGCTTGCTCCCGTGTGTGAATGCCCGACGAGCCGCGCCCTGGGCGGGCGATGTGTCAAGTGCAAGCGATCATCCTCGACCGCTATGGGACGCCGCGCGTCTCCGACCGGAGCGCCCCGAGGGCAGCGACGCCGAGGCATACCTCGATGGTCACCATTACACCGATGCGCGGGATCGTGCCGCCCTCAAGCAGGATGCCGAACAGCGTAGTGAGAGCGAGGCCCCAGTGCACCAGGACTGCGGCGGTCAGCGCCGGACGGTACCAGGTCCTCCGTCCGGCAGCGAGCCAGAAGAATCCTGCCAGGGCAAGCGCCACGCCCCCATGTGAGGCGCGGAGATGAATCCGGGACGTGGTGGTCGGCAGAAAGAGGTTGACATACTCGCGAAGCAGGACCGGCCGGAACAGGAACGCCGAGCCGAGGACGATCCACACGACCGCGAGCAGGCGGAGCAGGGACGCGACTGGAGGCCTGGTCATCGGTGTCCTCGCTGGGGCTGCGCCCTTGCACGCTGGTGGACCTGCTCCTTACGGCACGGCCAGCGTCGAGTCGGTCCACACCGGCTTGCCCTCCAGAAGCGTCAGGACCACCCGCGCTGTGTGAATCTCCGTGACCGGCACGGTGAAGAGATTTCGGTCGATCACGATCATGTCACCAAGTTTTCCCGGCGCCAGACTGCCGGTCTCGCGTTCCATGTGGGTCGCGTAGGCCGCGTTGATGGTGTAGGCCGCCAGCATCGGCGCGAGATCAACCCGCTCCTCCGGAATCCACGCCGGCCCGAGCGGTGTCTCGACCGGTCGGCGGGTGATGGCGACCTGAATCGCATCCAGCGGGTTGAGACTCGAGACGGTCCAGTCGCTTCCGCCCACGACGATTGCTCCGCTCCGCAGCATGCTGCCGATCGGATAGAGCCAGCGCGACCGAACCGGTCCAAGCGCCGGCTCGGTGAGCTCGGTGATGTACTCGTCCGCCTGGGCCCAGTAGGGCTGGAAGCTGGCGATGACGCCAAGTGCGCGGAATCGCGCGATATCGGCGGGGTCGAACAGTTCCAGGTGCGCGATCACCGGTCGACGGTCCTTTGCGCCGTTGAC
>JANOFA010000168.1:0-6151 GCA_031413355.1 Gemmatimonadota bacterium
GCTGAGCGCCTGCGGCAAGAAGGAAGCGGCCCCGGCCGCGGTGAAGACAGTGCGCATTTCCAACTGGCCGCTCTATATCGACGAGAAGACCGCCATCGAGTTCGCCGCCGCCACCGGGATCACGGCGGAGTACACCGAGGACATCAACGACAACAACGAGTTTTTCGCCAAGATCGAGGAGCCGCTCAAGCGGAAACAGAGCATCGACCGCGATATCGTGGTGCTGACCGACTGGATGGCGGCGCGCATGATCCGGCTGGGCTACTGCGCCCCGATCGACGACAGCAGGTTCCCCAACAAGGCCAACCTGGTCGACAGCCTGCGCAACGTGAGCTTCGATCCGGGCCGCAAGTTCAGCGTGCCGTGGCTCTCGGGGATGACCGGACTCGGGTACAACCCCAAGAAGACCGGCCGCGAGCTCACCAGCATCAACGACATCTTCGATCCCAAGTTCAAGGGACAGGTCACGATGCTCACCGAGATGCGCGACACGCTGGGCCTGGTGATGCTCGGGCAGGGCAAGGACCCGACCAGCTGCACCCTGGACGATGCGAAGGCGGCCTGCGCCAAGATCAAGCAGGCGCGCGAGAGCGGCCACATCCGGAAGTTCACGGGCAACGACTACGCATCCGATCTGGCGGCCGGCAACATCACCGTGGCGATTGCCTGGTCGGGCGACATCCAGGGCCTCGCGGCGGACAACCCCGATCTGCGGTGGATCGCGCCGAACGAAGGCGCCATGCTCTACTCCGACAACATGATGATTCCCAGCACCTCCGACCGGGTGGACCTCGCCTCGACCTGGATGAACTGGTGCTACGACCCGGCCCACTCGGCGCAGATCGTGGTTGCGGCGCCGTATCTCTCGGCGGTCAAGGGGACCGGTGACGTGCTTGCGACGATCGCCCCCGATCTGGCCAAGAGCTCGCTGGTCAATCCGCCAGATGATCTCCGCGCCCGGCTGCACGTCTTCCGCGCGCTGGAGGATGCCGAGGATCAGGAATTCAATCGCGCCTTCCAGGATGCGATCGGGGCCTGACGCGATATGGCTGGCATTGCCTCAGGGGGCGCGCGGCAGAGCAAGTGGGGACCATACCTCCTGGTCGCCCCGGGCATCCTCTGGCTGCTGGTGTTCTACGTCATCCCGCTGATCACGCTCGGCCAGACCTCCGTCACCGTCGTGGATGGCCCCTGGTGGAGCGGGTTCCACCGGGCCTTCACGGCGTACGGCGGGCATTTCGGGCGGTCGGTCAAGTTCGCCCTGCTCGCCACCCTGCTGGGGATCGCGCTGGGCTATCCGCTGGCCTATCTGATGGCGTTCCGGGCGGGGCGGTTCAAGAATCTGCTGCTCGGCCTCGTGATCCTGCCGTTCTTCACCACCTTCCTGGTGCGCACCTTTGCCTGGAAGACCATTCTCAACGACAGCGGGCCGGCCATCTGGCTGCTCAACCAGCTGCACCTGATGCCGCCGGGGGCACGGCTGCTCAACACCTCGATCGCGGTGATCGGCGGGCTGACCTACAACTTCCTGCCGTTCATGATCATGCCAATCTACGTCAGCCTGGAGAAGATCGACCGGCGGCTGGTGGAGGCGGCGTACGATCTCTACTCCGGGCCGGTGCATGCCTTCGTAAAGGTCATCCTGCCGCTGTCGCTGCCGGGCGTCTTTGCCGGCAGCCTGCTCACCTTCATTCCCGCCACCGGCGACTTCATCAACGCCGAGCTGCTGGGGAGTCCCAATCAGCAGATGATCGGCACGGTGATTCACAACCAGTTTCTGCACGTGCGCGACTACCCGCTCGCCGCCTCGATCTCCTTTGTTCTCATGGCGGCGATTACACTCGGCGTGCTGCTGTACGCCAAGCTGCTCGGCACCGAGGAACTCGCCTGATGGCCGCCGTCGCCCCGCTCTCGCGCCGGATCGCCACCCGGCTGCTGGATGTCTACGCGGTGATGGTGCTGGGGTATCTCTTCCTGCCGATCGCGGTCATCATCGCGTACAGCTTCAACACGCCGGCCGGCAAGTTCAATTTCGTGTGGAAGTCGTTTTCGTTCGACGCCTGGCGGGACATGTTCAAGTACCCGCCGCTGGTTGAGGCGATGAAGCTGAGCCTCAAGGTGGCCAGCCTCTCGACGCTCGTCGCGACGCTGTTCGGCACGCTGATGGCGCTGGCACTCTGCCGCTACAAGTTCAAGGGCAGTGGCTTCATCAGCCTTCTGCTGATCCTGCCACTGACGACGCCGGAGGTGGTGCTGGGCTCCTCGCTGCTCTCCCTCTTCCTGAATCTGAATGCGCAGATGGGCTTTGCGACGATTGTGATCGCCCACATCATGTTTTCGGTGAGTTATGTCGCGCTGACCGTGCGGGCCCGGATCCGGGGGTTCGACTGGACCCTGGAAGAGGCAGCGATGGATCTGGGCGCCAATCCGTTCCGGGTGGTCACGAAGGTGACGCTGCCGCTGATCGCGCCGGGCATCGCCGCGGCGGGGATGCTCTCATTTGCGCTGTCACTGGACGACTTCATTATCACGCTGTTCAACTCGGGGAGTCGGGTGACCTATCCCCTCTATGTGTATGGTGCGCAGCGAGCGGCCTATCCGCCGCAGATCAACGTGATGGCGACGGCGATTCTGGCGACGAGCCTGCTGGCGCTGGGGCTGACGGTGCTGTGGCAGAACCGGACGCTCAGGCAGGCGATAGTGAAGGAGTAGGAGGTTGGGTAGGGGCGGAGCTCCAGCTCCGCCCTGCGACAACCGGAAACGATTGCGTAGGGGCGGAGCAATGGCTCCGCCCCTTCCTTGTCTCGCGACTTGGCCGATGCTGCCGGCGCTGCGAGAAGGCACCGTCGAGAGGCCGAGGCCTTGCCCCAGGCAGGCCATTGGCCCACTGTGTCGGACAGTTCACACTGCCAGGCCCCACCGCGCGAGTGATGCGCTGGGGTTAGCAGCCGTCCACCGGGAGTTCGCTGACATGCCGCCACTCCAGACCTGCACTGGTGCGGTCACGGTCCTCGTCATTGCCCTCGCGTGCGGACAGCGCCCCGCCACGGCCAACCGTGACGATGCACGCGTTCGCAGCGAGATCGTACACGCCCTCGATCGCTACATGGTGGCGGCCAGGGCCGTGGATCCCGATGGAATCGCAGCGTCCTTTACGCCCACAGGAATCCTGTTCGAGCCTGGAATCTCCCCAATCCAAACTCCGGACTCCATCCGCGCCTTTGTTGCTTCCTTCCCCGGCGTCCAGGTGGAATCGGCGACCGCGGTGCCCGACACGATCGAGGTCTTTGGCACGACGGCCTACCTCTGGGGGGCGTACTATGAGCGCCTCGCCTTTCCCGGCCAGCCGCGGAGTGAACAGCACGGCCGGTTCGTCATCGAATGGCTGCGGCAAACGGACGGTACGTGGCTCATCCACCGATACTTCCGCGTCCCGGTGCCGACGCCGGTGTCGGGCGGGACGCTTGCCGCGCCTTAGGGTCCGGCGACCGCCAGCGTCGCCGTCGCGGAGCTCCTTGGGACTGGCGACCAGGCGCATGGACCGGACGTGGCGCGGCCGAGGCGGGCTGCGGGCAGGTCGTCGGCCCACTGCGACGGACAGTTCACTGTGTCAGGCCGCACAACGCAGGCTATGCGCGGACGTCGGATCGCAAGTCCTTTTCACGATGCTACGGATAGCCCCACTTACATCCCGGAGGGACCATGCTCGCTACTCTGGCCTTATCCCTGGCCCTGCTTCCTCGCGGCGCCGCGATCCCGGGACCATGTGACCTGCTGACTCGCGCAGCCGCGAGCGGGTTACTCGGCCAGCAAGTCACCACCCCAACTCCGAGCGGTCCTGAGCCGGACGAAGACACCGGCGGCAGCCGCACCGTCTGTGTCTACCAGGCGGGGACCCGGATGTTGATATTGATCCGTGTCGTCTTCGCGAGTGCTCCCGCCGCGCTTGAGGCGACCACTCGGAGGCTGGTGGGTGAACGCTCAGGTGACGACGAGGGCGAGGACGAGAACGCGGACGACTTCACCGTCACAGAGCAACCCGGCCTTGGCGACCGGGCGTTCTGGGCGTACCGCCCGGGGGCCGCCGAGTTGATCGTGGTGAAGGGTGCCACGGTGCTCGGACTCGCGCTGGGAGGGATGCCCAAGGAGCCGTCGATGTACCAGGCCCAGCTCAAAGCGGCGGCTGTGACGGCCATGGCCAAACTGTGATGGTCGCCTGAGATATCAACCCTGGCGCGACGATTATCGGATCGCATGATGGACGTTCAATCCCCGAAACACCTGGAGCGCTTCCAGGATCAGGCGGAGATCAAGGCCGTACTCCTGCGGCAGTGGGCGTTGCCCATGGCCCCGGAGACCCGCTTCGAACGCTCACCGAAGAACGCGCTGTACTGGCCTCCGATTCAGTCACTGGCGGCCCGCTTTCTCAGCGCAGGCCGGGCCGAGGACGGCTGCGAGTGCCTTGACGTCTATGGCCGCCCCTGCTGGCTCGTGGTAGCGACTCTTGATCCGTCGCCCAAGGCCGCGTACGCCATCGCTGTTGCGAGCGCCGAAGGGGCCTCGCTCGATACGCTGCTGGCGCTGTTACGAAGCGTAAGCCACGATTACTGGCACGGCTCCTACTTCTGGAAGTGAACGACCGCGCATCCGGTCAATGATGTGCTCGCCATCCGGCGCAGCATTCACCACACGGCATCAACGATCCGCTACTGAGGATTCGAGGAACCATGCTGGACAGTATCCGTGCCTTTGTCGGACAGAAGATCCTGAAACCCGTCGCCACACCGGGTCCCGCTCCAGTCGACGGGGCGCAGCTCGCCGCCTGCGCCCTGCTGCTCGAGCTGGCCCATGCCGACGGCGAGTTCACCGAGCAGGAGCGCCAGTACGTCGAAGGCGCGCTCGGCCGGCATTTCGGCCTCGACCAGGCAACGATCCAGGAGCTCACCAGCCTGGCGGAGACGGCACGGGCGCAGGCCATTGACCAGTTCCAGTTCACCCGGCTGATCTCCGCCAGCTACGACCTCGGCCAGAAGATGGTCCTGGCAGAGGTGATGTGGGGGGTGATTCTCTCGGATGGGAAGATCGCCGAGCATGAAGCCTACCTGGTACGCAAGCTGGCCAACCTGCTCGAGCTGGAACCGGGATATCTGGCCCAGGCGCGGCGGGCGGCCTCGCCGCCGCCCTGAACGGACGAGCGGTACCGGGCCATCTGCCTATCCCTACCCCCTGTCCCCGTTTCCGTAGTCAGGGAGAGGGGGCCAGGAGGTGAGGGCGAAGGGGCCCGGAACAGAGGATGCTGGCCATCGCTTCAGGAGGATCGCATGTTCCAGTGGCTGCAGCGCCTCTTCGGCCGCGCATCCGTTCCGCTCCTCCCCACCATCGCGACCGACGTCACCGGGTTCACGCTCACCATTGAGCGGGTGAGCCGGGCCTATCCCTGGGCATCGGTGACCAGGGTGGCGGCCATCAAGCAGGACCTCCACAGCCATGACCGGATCGTGCTGCTGATCGAGGTGCAGCGCTCAGGCAGTGAGGTGCTGACGCTGCCGGAGGACTGTCCCGGCTTTGCCGGGCTCTTTGGCCCGATGGGGCAGGCGCTGGGGATCGAGTAGCGTGACTGTCTGGGTAGACTTCAGCCATGCACCCCCACGACCTTCACGACCAGAGCTTCCTGGTGACCGGCGCCAGCTCGGGGATCGGCCTGGCCGTGGTCGAGCTACTCGCAACCCGCGGCGCCCGGGTCATCGCGGCGGCGCGCTCCGCCGAGCGGGCCGGGTCGGCGCTGGATGCGGTGAGCGCCCGCGTGCCTCATGCCCGGATCTCCTTCCTGCACGTGGACGTGGCGGATTTCTCCTCGGTGCGTCGCGCTGCGGACCAGGTGCTGGGCGAGCGCCAGGGACTCGATGTACTGGTGAACAACGCCGGCGTGGCCGTCACCAGCGGAGTGAGCCAGGACGGCTTCGACCTGACCTACGCCACCAATCATCTTGGCCCTTTCCTCCTCACCAAACTGCTGTTGCCCAGGATCCGTGAGGCGCCGCACGGCAGGATCGTCAACGTGTCGAGCAAGGCACATCTGTCGGTCCGGCGCATCAACTGGTCGGGACTGGAGCGAAGCACCACGCCGACGACTGGCGGGCTCGGGGACTAC
>JANOFA010000169.1:0-1021 GCA_031413355.1 Gemmatimonadota bacterium
GATGCCCCAGGCCGAGGCCGTGCCCGCGTGACCATCTCTGGTGCCCTCCGCTATCTCGCTGGCCTGGTCCTGGCGGCGGCGGCCTGTCTGCTGGGGGCACGGCTTGGACTCGCGCTCGCCGCCTTCCACGGCGGCGTCACGCCGGTGTGGCCACCAACTGGAATCGCTTTCGTCATCCTGCTGCTGGCCGGCCCGCGCTACTGGCCTGCCGTGGCATTCTCCTCGGTTCTCATCAGCCAGGGGAACAGCGTCCCGGGTTCCGCAGCCATCCTTGTCGGACTTGGCAGCACCGCCGTCCTGGTCGCGCTGGCGTTGTACCTGCGTCGCGCCGAACGATTCACCCCCACCTTCGAGCGGCTCGACAGCACGATCCGCTACCTGCTTGTCGTGGTGCTCGCCGCACCCCTCGTCAGCGCCACCATTGGAATCGTGGCGTGGTGGCCGAGCCAACCGGCCGCCGTCGGGGACCAGGTGAAGCTCTGGTTTGCCTGGTATCTGGGCGACGTTGGCGGCCTGGCGGTGCTGGCCCCGGTGCTGCTCACCTGGCTGGCGCCCGGTCCGCGTCTCGCCGCACTCGGGGGGTGGCGCGATGCTTTCGGCATTGCCGTCGGGCTGTCGGTGTCACTGCTGCTGGCGCGACTGTCGCAGCCGCTGTACGCCCTGCCGGCGTATCCGCTGGTCATCTGGGCAGCTCTGCGACTGGGGCCGCGCGCCGCGACGCTGACGTCGCTGCTGGCCTACGGCACATCGGTCATGGCCATCTGGTCGCTCCACGGCGCCTTCGCCCCGGGGGACGGGGCGGGAAGCGTCGTCTTTCTCGGGGCACTGCATCTCTCGCTGGCGGTGACCGGTCTCGTGGTGGCCGCGAGTGCGGCGGAGCAACACCGCGCCCGCCGGTTGGAGCGTGAGGCGGACGTGGCGTATCACGCACTCACTGAGGCCTCCCCCTTTGCGATCATCACGCTCGATCTCTCGGGGATAGTCGTCGGATGGAACGAGGGGGCGGAGCGACTCTTCGGCT
>JANOFA010000170.1:0-1663 GCA_031413355.1 Gemmatimonadota bacterium
ATTCCGGAAGATGTCCATCGCCGCGTAGTACTGCGGGTCCACCGACTCCACCTTCTTCTTCAATACCTCGGCCTCCGCCTCGCCGACCGCCTTGATCTTGCCGGCCTCGGCGGCGCCGTTGACCGTGGTGACCTGCGCGTCGGCCGCGGCATTGGTGGTCTTCGCCTCCGCCTCGCCCTTGGCCTTCTTCACCGCCGACTGGGCGTGATACTCGGCGATCTGCACGCTCCGCTCCGCATCCACCACCTGCGCCTGGGTGTTCGCCAGCGCGCGCGACTGCTCCAGCGCCTGCCGGGTGGCCTCCGCCTCACGCTGAGTCTCGAAGGTGATCCGCTCCTGCTCCGCCAGCTTCCGGTCGGTGAGCGTCTTCATCAGGCTCTCCGGCGGTGTGATGTCACCGATGAGCGTGTCCACCGCCTGCACATCATACTGCTCCAGCGCTTTCTGGATGTGCTCCCGCGCCTCGCTCTGCCGCTGGGTACGCTCCTTGAGAAAGCTGATCGCGTCCGACTTCTGCGCCGCATTCCTGAAGTAGTTGCCGATGGTCGGCTCCAGCACCTGGGTGACGAGGTTGTCCATGCTGCCGAACCGGGCGATCACCATCGGCGCCGACGAGCGCGGAATGTGGATGATCTGGGAGACGTCGAGGTTGAAGGTGAAGCCATCCGACGAACGGACCGTGATGGTGGAGAGCTTGGCGTCCAGCTTATGCGCCTCGGTCTTCCCCGTGGCCCAGTTGAGCACGACGTTCGTAGTGGGCACCGAGACGACATGATTGGTCTTGGGATTGATCGGGTACATGCCGGGATCGAGCGGTTCGATCCACACGCCGCGCTCCCCTGTCTTGACCAGGTTGCCGTGCTTGAACCCCGCGCCGGTGACGTCGGCGCCGACGTCGCCCACAAAGGCGATGACCACACCGGCGTGGCCGATGGTGACTTCCGTCATGTTCGCCAGTTCCACCGAGGCGAAGTTCGGGTTCAGGTAATAACTGCCGGCCATCATGACCTGCGCCTGCAACCCCTTCGTCCCGCCACTGGTGACGAACGCCTCACCGTCCTGGAACATGTTGTGGCCTCCCACCTCCCGGCCGGCGATCTCGCCGGTCTTGAGTGGGTCGCCGTCCTGGGTGGTCACCATCCCGAGCTTGCCCTCGGGAATCTCCAGGATCGGCACCTGCTTCACACCGAAGAGGGCGGTGTTGATTCGATAGGTGCCGGGAGGAATGATGGCGATCTGCGGGCCGCGCTGACCGCCCTTGGTCAGGAAGCTGCGGGCGTTCTGGAAGGCATCGCAGTCAACCTCGCGGCCGAAGACCCGCTTGGTGAGTGGCGCGCCATCCTTGGCGTCCACCACACCGAGCTTGCCCTCCGGGATGTCGATGAACGGCACGACGGTGACATCGTACTGCCAGGGCCAGAAACCCCAGTGGAGACCCGGGGCCAGCGTATCGGCCTGAAAGCCCGCCTCGCCGTGCAGGGCGATAATCTTGCCGTCCGGCAGCGTCCGGTTGCTGCCGAGCAGGACCCAGCGCTTGCGCACCACGCCGATGGCGGTGCCGGGGATGATGATCGCCCCGAACAGCCGCAGCACGACCTTGTAGAACACCACGACCACGACCAGCAGCACCAGCCACCAGATGGTCCCCAGTGCTCCCACGATG
>JANOFA010000171.1:0-2334 GCA_031413355.1 Gemmatimonadota bacterium
GGGCTTGTACCGATCGCATTGGGGACGGACACCGCTGGCTCCGGCCGCGTGCCCCTGGGTACCGGAATCATCGACAGCTTGCCAGAACTCGACACGCTCTTTCTTGACACGCTGCCGACTCCGGATTCGCTCGTTACCGACACGACAGGCTACACTCACTTCTTCGTCCCAAACGCGGTGCAAGTCTTGAAGGCGGATACGACGGTATCCGGTGGCGGGAGCAACGGCGGCTGCGGACCGAGGTCGGTCTGTCCCCAGCTCTCCAACAACGGCGTGCCCTTCGTGTACGTCGATGCCACACCGCGGAACAACCTGCGGTACTTCTACTCGGTCACGGCATTCGACGTGAACTCCGTCGAATCCGGCCCGACCAGCCTGGAATCGCCCCGGAACACCAAGCCGGTGACCCCGGTCAGGCCGGCCACCGACTACGTCAACACTGCCGATCTGGTCGCCAAAGTCGTCGGACGAGGCGGGATGAACATGGACAGTGTCTTCCCCAGCGCGCCGACGATCGATGCATCTGGCAGGTTCAGCGGGCCGGCCCAGCCGGCCAATGGCGCCATCCTCGGCTTCGTGGGCCAGTTCGCCAAGCAGGTGATCGCCGATGGCTCTGGTGCGCTGCGCGCGCGGCTGGACAGCGTGCAGATGGGGCAGCCCAACACCAGCGGCTGCTGCGGTGCAGGTGCCGCCGGGATCGCCGGTGCCACCTTCTGGACCGCCTACGCCGGGGCCGACAGCTTCAGCTTGAGCATCCCGATCCAGTCCGAATTCGATCACGAAGCCACAGGGAATTCCCTCTTCTCGGCGCTCAGCCTCGACAGCAGCTTGGCCGCACGGTACGGTGGCGACAACAGCTTCCGTCTCCAGGCGCAGCTTGAAACGAGACTTCCCGAGACAACCAAGAACGGTAACTGGGGCCAATGCGGCATCCTGGGCGTGGCTGGTTGTACGGCTGGGGACTACGCCGCCACCGGAACAAGCGGTATCCGGTACAACGGTGTCCGGTGGTTTGACGGGCCTTCACCACAGAACAACGAGACCGCGGCCAATCCCACCGCGGGTAACTGCGGCCCAACGGCTCCAGGCAACGGGGCGTGCAGCTCAACTACCGCCCTCGCCACCAATTTCCAGAATGCCGGTACTCTGGCAAATGTCACCACCGTCTACCAGCCGCTGTCCGGCCACATGTTTGACCGGGAATGGCGCAACCTCGAATTCCCCGCGGCGACGGTCCGTCGCGCGGGTGACTTCAACGTGTACTGGGGAGCGGGCGGCGTGGTGGACTCGGTTATCGACGCCACCCACAACGTCTCGCTTCCCTTCGACGGCAACTTCGCCAATGTCGGATGGGGCATCCTGAATACCGCCAACCAGGGCGCCGGCAGCTATGACGGCCGGGCCACGGTACTCACGCCGCTCGACTGGGTGTGCGTCGAGCCGTTCTTCGGTGCGGCCAGCGGTCTCACCCAGTCGCAGACCGGCTTCTTCCCCTGCACCGCTCCTGCGGCGTTCCCGATGAGCAACACCGCCCAGCTTGGCGCAGTGGCGTTCGGCGCCGGCAGCAATCAGTCGCTCACCGCTGCCAGGTCCGTTCGCAATCCGGCCAACATCCAGCCGGGTTCAGGCTTCTCCATGTACATCGCTGGAACGTTCAGCTTCTTCGAGATGGCCGCACTGCCTGCGGCGGGCACGGTCTGGACCATGCGGAACTACTCCGGTGTCATCTACGGCGGCCAGGGTGTGGCGGGGGACTACGGTCCCTACGCGTTCCGTGGAGCCACCCGCCCGTTCACGGCGGTCGGAGCGGAAGTCCAGGTTGCATTCACCGTCACCAACACGCTGCGGGCACCGAACTTTGCGGACCTGAAGCAGGTCCACACGGTGCCGGACCCGTACTACGTGACCAATGCCTTCGAACAGTCCACGGACAACAAGATCATCAAGTTCGTGAACCTGCCGCAGCGCGCCATCATCCGGATCTATTCGTCCAGCGGCGTGCTGGTGAACATCCTCGAGCACAACTCGACGACGTTTGGCGGGGATGAGACGTGGAACGTGCGTAACCGGAACAACCAGGTCGTGGCCAGTGGGGTGTACTTCTACCACATCGAGGCCAACGGCGTGAGCGGTGGCACGGCGCGCCGAGTCGGGCGCATGACCATCGTGAACTTCGCGCAATAGTCCTCGACGGGAGCGGGGGGGTGGGCCCCCCCCCCCCCCCCCCCCGCGGAAGGGCCCCCCGAAAAAAAATAAAACCCCCCCCCCGGGGGGGGGGGGGGGGCGGGGCGGGCGGGCGGGGGCGGGGCGGGGCGGCCCCCCCCGGCCCCCCCC
>JANOFA010000172.1:0-3723 GCA_031413355.1 Gemmatimonadota bacterium
ATCCACTTCTTCCGCTTCGGGCAGGATGGCCACCGTGGCGGCGGAGGTGTGGATGCGCCCCTGCGACTCGGTGGCGGGCACCCGCTGAACCCGGTGCACGCCGGCTTCCCGGCGCAGCAGTCCGAAGGCGTCTGCCCCGCGGACCGCGAAGATCGCTTCCTTGAGCCCGCCAGAGGTGCCATCGCTCACCGAGATCATCTCGAGCGTGAGGCCCTTCCGCTGGACGAACCGCTGGTACATCCGGAACAGGTCCGCGGCAAAGAGCGCAGCTTCATCGCCACCGGTCCCGGCCCGGACCTCGACGATTGCATCGCGATCATCGAGCGGATCCTGCGGCAGCAGCAGGTCGTGCAGTTCGGTCTCGACAGCGGTGATCAGCGGGGGGAGGCGGTCGAGATCGGCCTGCGCCATCTCGACCAGCTCGGGATCGGATTCGGACGCCAGCTCTCGGGCCTGCCCAAGCTCCAGCTGGAGCTTGTCCAGCCGCTCGGAGACGCGGACGATGGGAAGGAGGCGGGTATACTCCCGGCCAAGCGACTTCAGCCGGGCCGGGTCACTGGTGGTCGAGGGATCGGCCAACGCCTTGGCGACATCCTCCGCCCGGGCGAGCGCCTGGCGGAGTCTGGCCTCCATGGCTCAGCTCTGGGCCGCGGCCTTGTCGCCTGCGTACTTCTTGCGGAAACGGTCGACCCGCCCCTGGGTATCGATGAGCCGCGTCTTGCCGGTGAAGTACGGATGGCACTTGGCGCAGATATCGACCTTGACGGCGCTGCTGGTCGACCGCGTCTGAAAGGTGTTGCCACAGGCGCACTGGACCGTGACCTTCTGGTACGTCGGATGAAGATTGGCCTTCACGACATCGCTCCTTGACACCCCGCGAACGGGGCCGTGAAACAGTCTGGATTCGGCAGCCGGTGAATATAGCAGCCCTTCCCCCGGTCGAACAACCTCACCCCCACCGGGTACCGCGGGGGTGTTTGACAGGCTGAAACGACATAAGTATCGTAGGGACCTACACTTCCACAACATTGAGGGCACTTTGCCGCTCAGTCCGCTTGAGGTACTGAAGAAGGTCCCGCTCTTTGCGACCATGCGCGAAGGTGACATCACCGCCTTCTCCGAGCTGGTCCGCGAGCGGACCTACCCGAAGGGCAGCGTGATCGTCTTCGAAGACGATCCCGGGGACGCGCTCTATCTGGTGGCATCCGGGCAGGTGAAGGTTGTCCTGATCGGGGAGGACGGCCGCGAGGTGATCCTGTCCGTGCTGGGCGAGGGCACCTTTTTCGGCGAAATGGCGCTGATCGATGACCAGCCCCGCTCCGCCACCGTGATTGCCATGGTCGACGCCGCCGTCCTGGTGCTGCGGCGCGAAGACTTCCAGGCCCGGCTCCGCAACTCGCCCGAGATCGCGATCGCCCTCATGCGGGAGCTGTCCCGCCGGCTCCGCCGGGCCGATGAGAAGATCGGCAGCCTGGTGCTGCTCGACGTGAACGGCCGGGTGGCCGATCTCGTCCTGCGCCTCGCCGAGGAGGAAGGCGGCGACATGGTCACGAAGAAGATCACCCATCATGTGATCGCGCAGATGATCGGGTCCAGCCGGGAGACCGTCTCCCGGACGATGCGGGATTTCGTGGAGCGGGGCCTGATTCAGGTCACCCGCAAGGAAATCACCATCATCAATCGCCCACTGCTCGAACGCGCAGCCGGGCGGTCGTGATCCGCGGCACAGCGCCGGTGTTCCGAGGGCCCACCGTCTCACTGGCAGGTTCCTTGCAAGCTCAGCACCCGTGATTCGCGAGGCACAGTGACCTACACTGTCACGTTCTGGGGCACCCGGGGGTCCATCCCGACACCCGGCGTCCATACCGCGCGGTACGGGGGCAACACCTCCTGCGTCGCGGTCTCCGGGAATCGTGACCAGCTGGTCATCCTCGACGCGGGAAGCGGGATCCGGCTGCTGGGGCGGGAACTGATGCGCGCCTCTAGCGGGGCGATGAACCTGGACATCCTGCTGTCGCATACGCACTGGGACCACATTCAGGGGCTGCCATTCTTCCAGCCGCTGAACACCAAGGGGAACACGGTGCGGATCTTCGGCGCCGCGCAGGCTGGCACCCCGCTCGAGGAGATCCTCGACCGCCAGATGGACCCGGTCGTCTTTCCGGTGCCGTTGAAGGCGCTGACGGCCGACCTGACGATCACCGAGGTGGTCAGTGGAACGTTCGAGATCGATGGGTTCCTGGTCGAAGCCTATCGGCTGCGGCACCCGGGCAACACGCTGGGCTACAAGCTGGTGCCGGCGCGGGGTGGGCGGACCATGGCCTACATCACAGACAATGAGCTGGGCGCCGGCGGCAGTTACGATGTGGGGCCGGACTGGCGGGCGGGGCTGGTGAGATTCCGGGGGGGGGTCGATACGTTGATTCATGACGGGATGTACTCCGAAGCCATGATCGAGTCGCGCGCCGGCTGGGGCCATTCGACCCCCGAACAGGCGGTTGATCTGGCGCACGAGGCAGGGTGCCGTCGGCTGGTGCTGTTTCACCACGAGCCGGAACACGATGACAGTGCAGTGGACGCCATGTTGATCGGCGCCCGGAGTTATGCCGCGGCCCACGCGCCCGGCCTGGTGGTCGATGCGGCCAAGGAAGGTATGGCCCTGTCTCTCTGATGAGGTACCACACTATGCAGTCTCGACAGCTGTTCGCCCTCGCCCTCGCGGCCCTGCTCGCCTCGCCCGCTCTCCCCGCGCTGCAGGCGCAGGACTCCCGCCCCGGTATCGCCGTCATGCCGTTCGAGAACGGCGGCTCCTACGGGCAGGACAAGGAAAACTTCGAAGCGCTGGAGAAGGGCATCGCCGGGATGCTGATCAGTGAGCTGGCGCAGAATCCCGCGGCGCGCATCGTGGATCGCAGCAGCGTCCAGCGGCTGCTGGACGAGCAAGACCTCGGCAAGGACGGCCGGGCCGATGCGGCGACTGCCGCGAAGATCGGCAAGCTGGTTGGCGCCCGGTACATGGTGATGGGCAGCTTCGTCGACCTGTACGGACGGTTCCGGATCGATGCCCGCATCGTCGATGTCGAGACCAGCGAAATCCTGAAGGTGGTCCGCAGCGACCCCAAGTACGAGAAGCGGGAAGAGCTCTTCAAGCTGCTGCAGACGGTGGCGGAGCGGCTGATGGCCGAGACGAAATTGCCGGCCCTCACCGCCGAGATGAGCCGCGCGGTCCGGGCGCGCAACGTGCCCACCGAGGCGCTCACGTACTACAGCCGCGCCCTGCTCTACCAGGATCGGGGCGACAAGACGAAGGCCGCAGAGTTCTACAAGAAGGCCATCGATGTATTCCCCGACTACGCCGAGGCGAATGAGGGGTTGAAGAAAATCAGCGGCGGCTGAGCCGGTGATTGATTTCCTCGCCGCCATCGGGCGGGGGACGGCGCGCTGGCTCGCCCGGGTGGGCGCGCTGGCGCGCTTCGCCTTTGAGGCCTTCAGCTCGCTCCCCAGCCTGCCGGGGGCCGGCCGGCGGGTGGCGGCGCGGGTCCTGCTCAATCAGCTGCGCTTCACCGCCCTCGAAGCCGTCGGCCTGATCGTCCTGCTGTCGACCGTCCTGAGCTACCTCACGATCTCCAGCGCCATCGCCCAGCTCGACAAGGTCGGGGCGTCGGAACTGATCGGGCAGCTCATGGTCGTCGTGATCGTGCGTGAGCTCGGGCCGCTGCTCAC
>JANOFA010000173.1:0-7574 GCA_031413355.1 Gemmatimonadota bacterium
CGCGACCGCGCCGGCAATGTCATCCTGACGTTGGGCCAGGGCGAGCCGAAGATGCTGGTCGCCTGCCCGCTGGATGAGCCGGGATTCGTGGTAGGCGGCATTCGCGAGGATGGGTACCTGACATTGCGCCGCGCCGGTCCCTCACCCGGGCCACTGGCGGATCAACAATTCGAAGGTCAGCGGGTGACGGTCGTCGGACGGAACGGGCCGGTGCCTGGCGTGGTCGGCGTACGGTCCACCCACCTCACTCGCGGTCGAGCGGTGAGTGACGCGCCGTTCACCTTCGACGAGGCCTTCGTCGATGTCGGCGCCGAGACGGCGGGGCAGGTCGCCGGGCTCGGCATCGAGCTGCTGTCGGTCGTGACACGTACCAAGACGCCGCACCGCTACGGCGACAGCCTGCTTGCCGCACCGGTGGCGGGGCGGCGGGCCGCGTGCGCCGCGCTGCTTCGGGCCAGCCAGCAGGCCCGACCACCGCGCGGCAGCGTCGTGATTGCCTTTGTGGTGGAGCAGAGCTTCACCCGGCGTGGCCTCCTGACGGTGGCCCGAACAATGGGGCCCTTCACCGATGCCGTGCTGCTCGACGCGACGAGCGGGACCACGTCGGCCAGTCGTCCGCAGTCACCTGATCCGGAATACCTTCCCGATTTCGAGATCTGGGGGCTCGCCGTGCGCTATCCGCGAACCCAGGTGGAAACGGTGTCGCTAGCGGCGGCAGCGCGGATGGAGCGCGGACTTGTCGTCCGGATCGGGGGTGGAGAATGAGCAAGCTGAGGATCTGCCTCACCGCAGCCATGCTCGCGAGCGGGTCGCCGGTGATGGTGTCGGCCCAACGCCCGATCACGGTGGACCAGGCGCAGGCTGTGCTCGCACCGCTGGTCGAGGCCTATGGTGTGTCGCGCGCAGAACGTCCCGTGCGCGAGCTGGTGCAGCAGTCCCTGCCGGGCTGGGCGCGGGCGGAGACGGACACCGCCGGCAATCTCTGGGTGCGGGCGGGCCGGGGGGATCCGCTGGTGGTCTTCGTGGCGCACCTCGACGAGATCGGCTTTCGTGTCACCGGGATCCGGGACGACGGGCAGCTGCTGCTGGAGGCTGCGGGTGGATTTTTCACCTCACTTTATGAAGCGGAACCGGCGCTGGTCCACACCGGCCGCGGCATCGTCCCCGGCGTCTTCACGCCGAGAGATTCGATGATCATCCGGCGGAGTCCCGGAGAGATCCGGGTCGATGTGGGCACCAGCTCACGGGTTGCGACAGAAGCGCTGGGGATCTCGCCCGGCGCCACTGTCACCATGCCCAAGCAGTACGTCAGGCTCGCCGGTAACCGCGCGACCGGCCGATCGTTCGATGACCGGGTCGGTTGCGCCGCGCTGCTGCTGGCGCTCAGCCGGATCGATCCAGCGAAGCTGCGCCACGCCGTTGCCTTCGTCTGGAGCGTGCGGGAGGAGATTGGACTGGAAGGTGCAGGCGTCGCGGCCGACGCGCTGGGCCCATCGACCGGGCGGGTGCATGCCATCGACACCTTCGTCTCGTCCGATGCGCCGCTGGATCCCAAGGCCTACGCGCTGGCGCCGCTGGGTCAGGGGCCGGTGATCCGCGCACTGGATAACAGCTACGCCGCGCCGCCCGAGCTGGTGGATACGCTTCGGGCGCTGGCGAAAGCGGCGCGGCTGCCGCTGCAGTACGGGACGACGAGCGGTGGCAATGATGGGTCGGAGTTTGCGCCGTGGGGCGTACCAAACGTTGCCATCGGCTGGCCGCTGAGGTACGCCCACTCCCCGGTGGAAACGATCGACCTCCGCGATGTGGTGCATCTCGCGGAGGTCGTCCGGCTCATCGTCGAGCGGTGGTAGCGGTGGCTACTGGATCGTGAAGTCCTTCACCCCGGCGGGCGTGCCGTTAACGGTGATTGCCACCTTGTAGTTGCCCGTGGGCCAGGCCGACGCCTTGGAGATATGGAACTCGGTGGCGACGGGGCCAGTGGGCGAGATCGTCTGACTGGTCTCGTTGACCAGGATCTCCTTGCCGGCGGTGGTGACGAAGGTCCACCTGGCGCCGACGATCGCGTTGGTGCCGGCGCCGACGGTGCTCACCGAAGCGTAGATCGTGTCCCGCACGCCGAACGTCGCCGACATGGCGGCGATTTTCTGGCTGGCATCGATCGTCTTGCCGAGGTCAATGGAGGCGACGGCGAATACGACCGGGGCGGGCGGCGCGACGGCAACCGGGGGCGCTTCGGCGGGAGCCGGCGCCTCCTTCTTGCCGCAGGCGGTGGTCAGGATCAGGGCGGCGATGGCGCCGCCACGGGCGATACGGTGCAGGGTCGAGTGCATGGGCGTAGTCCTCTGGGCTCAGGCGTCGGGGATGGTGATAACCTGGCCAGGAAAGATCAGGTCGGGGTTCTTGATGGTGGCGGAGTTGGCCGCGAAGATCTTGCGCCACTTCTTGGCGTCGCCATAGAAGTGCTTGGCGATCTTCGAGAGACTGTCACCCTTGGCGATGGTGTAGGTCCGGCCGGCCTTGGCATCGGCGCTGGAGGAACTGCCGCCGCTCACATCGGAGAAATCGGGTTCATCGGGGGTCATGGTCAGGTACTCCGGGCCGGCAATCGCCGGCCGCACAGGGTGGCGGGCTCCGGGCGGAACGGCCTGTCCCGCTGGAGGGCCACAGTCTACCGGTGCCCGTGCGGCTGGGCAACCGGGCGGCGGGTCTTGCGTGGCGAGTCGCATAATGCATATTTATGCCTTATGCAGACTCTGGCGCTCGCCTTTTCCGGCGGTCTCGATACCTCCCTGTGCGTTCCCTTCCTCGCCGAGCGGGGCTGGGCCGTCCATACCGTCTACGTGAACACCGGCGGGGCCACCTCCGCCGACCTCGACGCGATCGCCCGCCAGGCGGCGGCGGTGGGTGCGGTGAAGCATCACGTCGTCGATGCGCGGCAGGCCGTCTTCGACCGGTTTGTCCGCTACCTCATCCAGGGCAACGTCCTCCGCGGCGGGGTCTATCCGCTCTCGGTCGCGGCGGAACGCACCCAGCAGGCGCTCTCGGTGATCGAGGTGGCGCGGCAGATCGGCGCGACCGCCGTCGCTCATGGCTCGACCGGCGCGGGCAACGATCAGGTCCGTTTCGATATCGCCTTCCGGGTGCTGGCGCCGGAGCTCGAGGTGATCACCCCGATCCGCGACGAGGGCATTCAGCGCGACTGGGCCATCAATTATCTGGAGCAGCGCACGCTGCCCGTGCCGCCGAAGGCGGGGGCCTATTCGATCAATCGCGGCCTCTGGGGCACCACCTGGGGCGGTGGCTGGACCCACGACACCTGGGCCGGGCCACCCGCTGAGCTGCTGCATCCGCCGACGGATGGCCCGGCGCCCCGCGAGCTCGTGATCGGCTGGGAGCGCGGGGTGCCGCTGCAGCTCGACGGCGCCGCGGTACTGGGTCCGGAGCTGATCCGTCTGCTGGGTGATCTCGCGGAACAGTATGGCATCGGCCGCGGCATTCACGTCGGCGAGACGGCACTCGGGATCAAGGGGCGCATCGGATTCGAGGCAGGTGCCGCGCTGATCCTGATCAGTGCGCACCGGGAGCTGGAGAAGCTGGTGCTCACCAAGTGGCAATCCTTCTGGAAGGACCAGCTCGCCACGTTCTACGGCGACCGGTTGCACGAAGGGCACTACTTCGATCCGGCATTGCGGGACATCGAAGCGCTCCTCACCAGCAGTCAGCAGCGGGTGAGTGGCGAGACCCGTGTGCTGCTCGCGGCCGGCCGGTTCCAGGTGGTTGGGACCCGGAGTCCCTTCTCGATGATGGATCGTGCCGTCGCCACGTATGGCGAGGAGAACCGGCTGTGGAGTGGCGCGGAAGCGCGGGCCTTCAGCCGGGTGTCGGCGGTGCCGGAGCTCCTCGCGGGCAAGGTCGCACAGAAGGTGGCGCGAGGCGAGTAAGCGACGGCGGTGGGCGGTCGATTCCCATCCGCCGACCGCCCATCGCCCATCGCCGCTTCACTGATTCAGGAGGTCCGATCAATGGTAAAGACCACCCGCATCCGCCTCGATCGCATCTCGTCGAGCACCCGGAATGCGCAGCTGGCCAATGAAGTCATCGTGGGCGACGAGATCGTCGCCGCCGAGGGCTATGTATTGGCCGTGCGGATTCTGCACGACAAGTCGAGCTACAACACGGTCGAGGATCGCGCCGGCCGCATGGTGGCGTTGCGCGCGGGTGATGTGCTGGCGGGCACCCTCGGACATCGGCGAGCGCTGCGGGGTTACGCCGGCGTGGTGCCTTCGGCGATCAGCGTCGGCGATACGATCGAAGTGCTGAACCTCGGTGGTATCCTCGGCAAGTGCACGTCGGCGGCACCGGAGAATGGTTCGCCGTTCAAGGCCGAGGTGCTCGGGGCGATTCTCGCCTTTCCCGAACTGGGCGATCGTGTCGGCCGGCCGGCGCACATCCGGGATCAGGCGGTCCCCGTGGCGGAGCGGCTAGAGCAGCAGATTCCGGTGGTGTACGTCGCGGGAACCTGCATGAATGCCGGCAAGACCGTGGCGGCAACCGAGCTGGTGCGGGGGTTGAGTCGTTCGGGGCTGCGGGTTGCGGCGTCCAAGCTCACCGGGGTGTCGCTCATGCGCGATGCGCTGTCGATGCTCGACGCCGGCGCGGTCGCCGCGCTGACCTTCAATGACATCGGCATCGCCACAACGCGCGCCGGCCTCACCGTCCCGGCGGCCAAGGGCATCTTCAACCGGCTGGCGGCCGCCAGGCCGGATGTCATCGTGGCGGAACTGGGCGACGGCATCCTCGGAGAGTATGGTGTGCAGGATATCCTCAAGGACGCCGAACTCACTGGTGTCGGGGCGGCGTACGTGATGGCGGCGCCGGATCCGGTGGGCTGCTGGGGTGCGGTCACCCTGATGCGGGATCTCTTCAACTTGCCGGTGACGGTGCTCACCGGCCCCGCCACCGACAACGAAGTCGGCCGCGATTACATCCAGAAGGAGCTCGGCCTTCCCTCGCACAATGCGCTGCGCCACGCCGCCGGACTGGTCGAAGTCGTGCGGGCGGCGCTCGACCAGCATGTGGCAGCGGCGGAGAGTCGCCGGCTTGTCGCCGCCGCACGCTGATCGTCGAGGCTGAATCGCCCATGTCGCTTCGCGTCGCTGTCATCGGTGCGGCCGGCTATGCCGGTGGTGAACTGCTCCGCCTCCTGCTGCAGCATCCCGAGGTGTCGGGACTCGTGGCGACCAGTCGGAGCAAGGCGGGCACGCCCATCGGAGAGGTGCATCCGGCGCTCGCGCTGCTGACGGAGGTCCGATTCTCCGGGGCGACCCCGGCGGAGGCGGCGCGTGAGGCGGACGTCGTGTTCCTGGCGCTGGAGCATGGTGAGTCGGGCAAGATTGCCGGCGAGATCCTTGCGGCCGGACCCCAACTCGTCATCGATCTCGTGGCGGACTTTCGGGTGAGCGACCTCGAGCTCTACAGCCGGTTCTACGGCCCGCATCCGTCGCCGGAGCTGGTGCCGCTGTTCAGCTATGCCCTGGCCGATGTCCTGGGAACCACACTGTTCGGTGCAAGGGCGCTGGCCGCGCCCGGCTGCTTCGCGACCGCGGCGCAGCTGGTGCTCTGGCCGCTGTCGCAGGCGGGTCGTGATGTATTCCCGGCGCTCTTCGCCGTGACCGGTTCCAGCGGGAGCGGAGTGAGTCCCAAGCCGACCACGCATCACCCGGCGCGGGCCCACAACCTGTTCGCCTATTCGGTGCTGAGCCACCGGCACGAGGCGGAGATTCTCCAGCGCTGGCGTGGCTGGACCGGCCGGCGGGATGCGCGAGCCCGGCTGATGACCCACTCCGGCCCGTTCGTCCGGGGCATTCACCTGACCATGCACGTGGATCTGGGGGCACCGGCCGCGACCCATCCCGATCTCGCCGGCGTCTTCCGGAAGGCCTACGACGGCCGCCCCTTCGTGCGGATCGTCGACCAGCCACCCGAACTGACCCACGTGGTGGGGACCAATTATGCGCTCATCCATGTGGCGCAGTCGTCGGACGGCCGTGAGGCCCAGGTCATGGTCGTGATCGACAATCTGGTGAAGGGTGCCGGCGGTCAGGCGGTGCAGGCGATGAACCTCGCGCTGGGGTTACCGGAGGCGGCGGGCCTGGGGTTTGGGGGGATATTCCCTTGTTAGGCGATAGGCGATAGGCGGTAGGCGATAGGCGGTAGGCGGTAGGCGATATGCAGTAAGCAGTAAGCAGTAAGCAGTAAGCGGTAAGCGGTACGCGGTACGCGGTACGCGGTACGCGGTACGCGGTACGCGGTACGCGGTAGGGAGTAGGGGGTAACAGATCGATCTGCTTTAGCCAACGGCTAGCGGCTAGCGGCTGATGGCTGATGGCTGACAGCTGACAGCTGAACGCTTCACCCGGAGTACCACGAATGCCCCACACTGCAGTCCGCCCTTCGGCGCTGCTGCCCGTCTACGCCCAGTTTCCCGTCCGGCCGGTGTCGGGGCGGGGATCGTGGCTCATCGACGAGGCCGGTGAGCGATGGCTGGATGCGTACGGCGGGCATGCGGTCTCGTCCACCGGACACAGTCATCCCGCCGTCGTGCGTGCTGTCGCCGAGCAGGCGGCCGCGCTCCTGTTCTACTCGACAGCGGTACCGCACCCCAATCGTGAGTGGCTGGCGGAGCGACTCGTGGCTCAGTGCCCGGCATCGCTGTCGCGAGCCTTCTTCTGCAACTCCGGCGCGGAAGCGAACGAGAATGCGATGCTCATTGCCCGCAAGTACACCGGGCGCAAGCCGGTGGTATCGCTGGAGGGCGGATGGCATGGTCGGACCGTCGCCTGTCTCGCCGTGACGGACGGCGCGAAGTACGAGGAGGGCGCCCTGCGCGCCGGCATGCCGATTGGCCGGAAGATCCCGTTCAATCAGCTCGACGGGCTGGACCGTGCAATCAATCCCACCGTTGCCGCCGTGATCCTCGAGCCGGTGCAGGGGATGGCCGGTGCCCGCGAATGTGATCCCGACTTTCTTCGCCGGATACGGGAACTGTGCACCGAGCATGGCGTCGTGCTGATCTACGATGAAGTGCAGTGCGGCGTGGGACGGACCGGGCATTTCACCGCGGCGGAGTCGTTCGGCGTGACACCGGACATCATCACATTCGCCAAGGGGCTCGCCTCCGGCCTGCCGATCGGCGCGGTGGTTGCCTCCGATGCCGTGACCGCGACGATCACCACCGGCGATCTCGGCAGCACCTTCGGTGGCGGTCCGGTGCCATGCGCGGCGGCACTCGCGACGCTTGATGTCATCGAGGATGAGGGATTGCTTGCCAACGTGCGTGATGTCGGCGGCTACATTGCTGCCGCAGCACACCGGTTGGGCCGCTCGCGAATTCTGGCGGTTCAGGGACGCGGCCTCCTGCTTGGCCTCCGGCTGGCGCAACCCGCCGCCGAGGTGCAGCGCGCGCTCTTCGATCGGCGGATCCTCACCGGTACGGCGGCAGACCCGGCGGTGCTTCGCCTCCTGCCGCCGCTCACATTCTCTCGGCAGGAAGTCGACCTCCTCTTCACCGC
>JANOFA010000174.1:0-9170 GCA_031413355.1 Gemmatimonadota bacterium
AGCCAGCTCCGGGTCCAGTTGGTGAGCGGATCCTTGAGCTGCACATAGGGACCGGCGCTGTCGGTCCGCACCAGGGCGCCGTAGCCGCGGGACTCGATGGCGGTATAGGTGATCACCGGCTTCACCGAGGCGCCGAGCGTGTCCTGGACCAGCGGCAGCTTGACCTGCACCGGGCGGCGCTTGAAGGTGGAGTCGTAGACCAGGATCGTGGTGTCGGTTAATACGCCGAGCCGGGTGGCGAGCACCACGGTGTTGGTGCCGGGGTAGCTCTGGTAGGTGAAGCGGGTCGTGAATGGCAGGGTCGTCGGGGAGGGAAGCGAGTCGTAGATCAGCCGGTTGGAGGCGTCGATTGAATCCTTGGTGACCCGACTGTTGGCATCGGTGATGCTGGTGAGCTTTCCAGCCGCATTGTAGGCCAGCGTCATGGTGTGGGCGGTGGGGTCCCGGAGCTGCTTCAGGGTATCGAGGCCGCCATTGCCGTAGACCAGACTGTCGACGTTGCCGTTCTGGTCCTGGACGGCGCGAATCCTCCCGTAGCTGTCGAAGCGCACCACGGCGCTATCGCCCCGGGCCCGCAGCTCCCACCCCGCCGCCGTCTTGGTGAGCCCGACGAAGCTTCCCACCGGCGGCAGGTAGAGGCTGTCCCCGTTGCCGCGGTAGATCGTGGCGGTGCCGGTCGGGCCCACCAGCACCCGGTCGGTGCCGGCCACCACCAGCTTCAGCATCGCCGAAGGCCACCAGCCGGAGCCGTACATGGTGGAACGCCGGTCCACGATCACCGTCTCGATCGAGTCGACACTGGTGCGCACCACCCCGTTCTTGGTGACGGCCACCTCCACCTTGAGCCACTTCCGGGTGGGCGTCGGGTAGGTGGAGCCGGAGAAGTCGCTTTGCAGCACCACGCGGCAGCGCGCTGGGGCCCCCGTGGCACAGGTGGGCGACGTGACTTTCAGGCTGTCGAGTTTGGTCGCACCGTCGAACAGCCGCACCACGATCTGGTCCGGCGTGGTGGAGCCGCGCAGCTCCAGGTGGACTGGCACCAGCACCCGGGGATACGACTGGCGAGTCGAGTAGACCAGCCCCGCGCTCCGGGCCGCGCCCATGGAGAAGTAGGGCATGGTGGAGAAGCCGGTCTCCACCTCCCCACCGCTCACCGAGATCCCGGGCCCGAACGGCGCGGAGAAGATACTGTTGGACACCACTTTCGGTGTGCCGAGCCAGGAGAGCGCGGCGGTGCTGTCGTGGGGCAGGACGGCGTAGCGGGTCACGATGGTGCACTGCTGGCTGGTATCGCAGGCCCGCGCAGTGATCAACGCGGAATCGGCGGCGCCGGTGCCGTTCAGTCCGGCAAGGGAATCCACCTCCCACTCGATCAGGCCGCGGTTCATGCGGGCCACCGTGAGCGAGTCGCCTCGCCATTTGGTGACCGTGTCGGCGCGCCAGAGGAGCGCGGTCTTGGTCGTATCGAGGGGGAGCGAGCCTTTGGTGAGGAATGCCCGGATCACCGGCGTCCGGTTGCGCACCACCGCCCGGCTGCCACTGGTGAGGGTGGGCACCTGCAGCGTGACGGACGGCGGGGTCAGGGCGGTGATCACCCAGGACCCCCGCGTCGGTGGCGGGCCCGGTGGCGGTGAGCGTCAGCGTTCCGCCGCTCGCACCGACCGCGTAGGTCACATCGACCTCGCGCGTGGCCCCCGCCGCGATGACCGCACTTCCGGGGGTGACGGTGGTGCAGCTCAGCCCACCCGTCGCGCTGCAGGTGAAGGTGAACGTCCCGCTCAGGCCCCCGGTGTTCTGGACATCATAGGTGACCACGAGCCCCGAGGTATTGATGTAGTGCGACTCCGCGGCGCCGTCCGGCGTAACGTCGACGCTGAAACAGGAGGGGCAATCTGGGCCGTCCTGGGCCTGGGCCGTTGGCGCCGTGGCGGCAAGCATGACCAGCGCCGCGAACCCGAGCGCCAGCCACCGGGGCCAGGAGCGGGGGGTGGCAGACGCGGCGCATAGCGTAGACAAACAGGGCGGGCAGGGCAGGAGGCGCATCGGCAAGTCCGGAAGAGGTCGCCTCTTCCTATTACAAGCGCCGTGCCCGGGCCGCCGAATCCACTCGGTGCGACGGGACAACGACTTACGCGGTTTGCCGCGGAAAAGTCAGTCGCATAGTCGCGCCCAGTCGCATCGTGTCGCGCGACAAGATGCGACAAAGGCAGATCCGGGCGGGTGGGAACACCTGCCCTACCCAACTCAGAATCTCGTCCCGTCACCCCGTCGCCACGCCCATCCTCCCGTCCTCCCGCCCTCCCGCCCTCCCGCCCTTCCGCCCTTCGCCTACCCCATCCGCTCGACAATCACCGCCTGCCCCTGGCCTCCACCGATGCAGGCGGCGGCAAGCCCGTAGCGCTTCCCGCTCCGTTGCAGCGCGTGCAGCAGGTGCAGCGTGAGGCGGGTTCCGCTCGCCGCCAGCGGATGACCGATCGCCACCGCACCGCCCTCGACGTTGGTGCGGCTGCGGTCGAGGCCGAGTTCCTTCTCTACCGCGACGTACTGCGCCGCAAAGGCCTCGTTGATCTCGACCAGGTCCATCTGTTCCAGTGTCAGGCCGGCGCGCGCCAGCGCCTTCCGCGCCGCTGGCGCCGGTCCGATTCCCATGATGCCCGGGTCCACTCCGGCGACGGCCCACGCCACCAGCCGGCCCAGCGGCTTCACTCCCCGCTCACGGGCCCAGCCACCATCCGCCAGCACCACCGCCGCGGCGCCATCAGCGATTCCAGAGGCGTTACCGGCGGTGACGACGCCATCCTTCCTGAAGTAGGGGGCGAGCTTGGCCAGGCCTTCCGCCGTCGTATCCGGCCGCATGTGCTCATCAACAGCCCACGGCTCAGCCTGCCTGGTCTTCCGGCTCATGAGCGGGACCGGCACGATCTCGTCGGCAAAGGCGTTACTGGCCCATGCATCACGGGCCCGCTGCTGACTGAGCAGGGCATAGGCATCCACCGCGGCGCGCGCCACGCCGTACTGCTCCGCCAGCGCCTCCGCCGTCTCGGCCATCGAGCGACCGCATTGGGTGTCGCGCAGTGCTTCCCACAGCGCATCCTCCAGCGGCGGTGGCGGCCCCAGGCGGAAGCCCCAGCGGGCGCCACGCATGACGTGCGGCGCCTGGCTCATCGACTCGGTTCCACCCGCGAGCACCGCGCGCGACTCGCCCAGCAGAATCTGGTGGGCGCCCTGGACGATTGCCTCGAAGCCCGAGCCGCACAGCCGATTGACGGTGACGGCGGGTGTCTCGACCGGGCAGCCGCTCCGCAGCGCGATATGGCGGGCGAGGTAGATGGCGTCGCTGCTCGTCTGCAGCGCGTTGCCGAACACCGCGTGATCGATCTCCTCCGGCCTGATGCCGGAGCGGGTCAGCACGGCGCGCGCAGCGACGACACCGAGGTCGGTGGCCGTCTGGTCCTTCAGCGCCCCGCCAAAGGCGCCGAAGCCGGTGCGCACACCGGCGAGAATGACGACGTCGCCCGAGGGGCGCTGGCTGGACATGGAGACTCCTCCGGGACGGACAGGGGGTTCAGCTATCAGCTGTCAGCTATCAGCTATCAGCGGTCGGCTGTCGGCTGCCGGCTGCCGGCTGTCGGCTGCCAGCTGTCCGCTGCCAGCTACTCCTCCGCCACCACGTGACCGCAGTTGATGCAGTGGCGCCAGCCGAGCTCGAGCTCCGCCTGACAATCGGGGCAGCGGGTGAGCGACTGGTTCTGGCCGCAGTGGGGGCAGAAATTCACGGCGCGGCCCGCCGGCAGCCTGCCACCGCAAAAGCTGCAGCGCACGCCGGAATCCCGCGGGCGGGTGCGGGTCGGTTCCGGTTCCGCCGTCATCCGCGGCGGCGGCGGGACCATCGGTGGTGAGGCTGGTGGGGAGGGCTCGGCGCTGAACGCCATCGGCCGGCGCGAGTCGAGCCGTAGTAGCGCAGGCGTCCCTGCCTGCGGTTGTGCAGGCGTCCCCGCCGGTAGCGCAGGGGGTGGCGCAGGCGTCCCCGCCTGCGATGTGAGCGTCCCCGTCGGCGGCAGGACCAGCGGTTCGTAGTCGTCATCCCCCGGTGGTGCGAAGGCCTCGTCCGGCCCCGGCCCGAGCGCATGCGCAAGCGGTTCCGTGCCCAGCACCAGTTCGGCCTTGGCATGATCCCGCAGCACGCTCAGGTCGGGATTGGGGCTCGCCAGCTGGTCGCGCATCACCTGGGCGACGTCGTCGGACAGCATCCGCACGTAGCCCCCCTCGCCGGCGGTCAGCCGGAGGATCAGGGTATCGTAGTCTTCGGCGGAATCGATGTTGAGGGCGCGGCGGGTGGTGCGATAGGGGATGACCGAGCCCAGCAGATCGCTCAGCGCGATCGGCCGATGCAGGCGTGCCGGATCGATGGCGATTAGGTTATCCACCAGCCGGCGGAAGAGCCGTTCGAGGTCGGTCATGGGTGTGGCAGAGTAGGCCGGGCTTTCTCCACTGTCAAGCAAGGAGCGACGATGCGCGTTGTACCGCTCACCCTGGCGCTCTCCCTCGGCGCGATGCCGCTCCTCGCCCAGGGCAACTGCTTCCCGTCAACCAGCTCCAACGAGGCCGATCTCTTCGCCCACTTCTCGGTGCCGCTGGCCTTCAGTCCGGCGCAGTCACCGTGGGCGTACCTGCCCGGCACGATCCAGTTGGGGATCGAAGGCGCGCTGCTGCCGGATGCCAGCGACGAGATCGCCACACCGACCACCTGCCGGCCTGGCAAGGGTCCGGAAAACGTCAACATCCTGCCAGGACTCATCCGGCCCCGCGTGGCGTTCGCCCTCACCGACGGCATTCTGCTCGAGGTGAGCTGGATTCCGCCGGTACGCGTCAACGGCGTCAAGGCCAATCTGTGGGGTTTTGCGGTCTCACGCACCGTCCCGATCAATCCGAAGGGCGGGACGTTCTTTGGCCGGGTGCACGCCACCATCGGCAGCATCCACGCGCCATATACCTGCCCCGATGAGGCACTGCAGGACCCGCTCAGTGAGTGCTTCCAGGGCACCCGGTCCGATGACCGTTACTCCCCCAATATCTTCGGAATCGAAATGGGCTTTGGCTTCCCCCTGATCGGCGGGAAGCTGCGGACCTATGCCGGCGGCGGCTACAACATCCTGCATCCACGCTTCCAGGTGAATTTCACCAATGCGGTCGACAGCACCGACCGGCGCAAGGTCGAGGTCAACCTGAGTCGCTGGGTGGTATTCGGCGGAGTGACGCTGGCCGCAAGCCGAAGCTTGAGTCTGAGTGGTGAAGTGTACAGCTCCCCGGCGGACGTGGTGACGGCGCGGGCGCGGGCGCGGGTGAGTCTGCTGTTCGGGGGACGGCGCGGGCGATAGCTGGCGGTAGGCGGTAGGCGGTAGGCGATAGGCGATAGGCGGTAGGCGATAGGCGATAGGCGGTAGGTCGCAGGTAGCTGCTGACTGCTGACTGCTGACCGCTGACGGCTGAACGCTTCCCGCCTACCGCCTCGCGCCCAGCGCCTATCGCCACTCTCCCTCCTCATCTCTCAAGGCAAATCGCTCTCCCACCGCCAGTCGCTGTTCCAGCGCCACAAACGTCGCATCGGGGTCGTAGCCATCGTACTGATGCTTGGCCCGCTTCCCCGCGAGCCACGCCGGAAAGCCGGATTCCTCCGCACCCTGCGACGTGACCTGCTCCGTCGCCGCCTTCACCGCCAGGTCGTTGGCGTATTCGTTCTTCGCATGTCCCTTGTGGCCCCGCACCCAGGTCCACTGCACCTCGTGCTTCTTCGCTGAATCCACCAGCACTCGCCACAGCTCCAGGTTCTCGATCGCCCCGCCCTTCCGGGTCCAGCCGCGCGAGATCCAGCCCGGCACCCACTCGCGCATCCCCTTGATCAGGTATTCGGAGTCCGACACCAGCAGCACCCGGAGTCGCACGTTCTTGCCGGCGAGCAGTTGCAGCGCGGCGATCGCGCCAGCCAGGGCCATTCTGTTGTTGGTGGTGTCGGGGGCATGCAGGAAGAGATCGCGACGCTGGACGGTGGAGCCGACGCGAGTCTCGATCAGTCCACCGGCGCCGCCGGGCGTGGCACGCTGCTGCCCGTTGCCGAGGCAGCTTTCATCAAGGTGCAGGACGGCGATGGGCAGCAGAGGAGCGGGCACTCGGCGTGGGTGGCTGGGTGTGGACCAGGACCGGCAGATCGGTGGCCCGCAAGATAGCCTCGGTGTGCGAGGGAACCAGCCAGCCGCTCTCCTCGCGCGTGGCGCCCGCGAACAGGGTGTCCGACCCCAGTCGCTGGACCGTGGCGGCAACGGCGGACTCGAACTCGCCGGTGACGAAGTGAGTCTCGAAGCTGAGCATGGACAGCGAGAGCGCCCCGGAGGCGCGGGCCAGCACCCGCTGTCCTTCGGCCGCATCGGCCGCCACATGCAGCACGTCGACGTGGGCCCCGGCGATAGCGGCAAAGCGAGCGGCGAAGTCGAGCGCGGCATGGCTGGCAGGGCCGCCGTCATAGGCCACCAGCACCCGCTCCATCCGGGTCGGTGCACGACCGGTCACGAGGACGGGACGGGCACAGCGCCGGATCAGTTCACGGGTGTCGGGGCCTAGCGGATCCGCGCCGCCCCGTACACCGACCCGTCCCACCAGCACCACGCCCACCTGCTCGGCAAGCTCGCGCAGGACATCGGTCACCACGCCTTCCCGCCACACCGTTTCCACTTCCAGTCCCACCCGGCGCGCCGCGCCGGCGGCATCATCGAGCATGGTGCGCGTCGCGACTTCATGCTCGCGCCGAGTGGTGGGAACGCTTTCCGGCGTCCACTCCATCCATGGCGCACCGAGCGCCATCTCGCCGGTCCTGCCCGGTGGTGGAGCGACGTGGACAAGGAGCAGGCGGGCGCGGAATCGCTGGCCGACGATAATCGCCTGGGACAGCGCGACCTCGGCCATGGGTGAGCCATCCAGCCGGACGTGCAGGGATGTTAACTTGGGTTGTGGGTGGGGGCTGGGGAGGTGGGTGTCAAGGAGAGCAGCCGTCAGTCGTCAGTTTTCAGCCATCAGTTTCAGGCGGCACCCCAACAGCTGACGGCTGATGGCTGATGGCTGATGGCTCTATACCACCTGAAACCCCTCCAGCTCTCCAAGGACGAATGTCATCTCCTCCCCGGTCATCGGCAGCCGGCCCACGAACGCTTCCCGGTTGGCCGCTGTCGTCAGTCGCACCGCGATGACGATGTACTCCGTCCCGCGCCGGTTCAGGGCGACCCGCCGCCCATCGCGGATGGCGCGTTCGAGCTGATCGAGTCGTTCCGGGGTCCAGCGAACCGGCATCGATCAGCTCCTGCGGGAAACATGCAGGCTGCCCGCCGGTGCGTCGGTAATTGCACCGATGACCGCGCGCGCGAGTGTCTTCTCTGCGGCCAGCGCCGCGAGCAGCCCGTCGAGTGCCGCCGGAGGCACGCACAGCAGCAGTCCGCCAGAGGTCTGCGCATCGGCGACGAGCAGCTGATCCACCTCGGTGACGCCAGGACCCCAAGTCACTCCGGTCGCCGTCGTCAGCGTACGCGTTGTGCCGCCGGGCACCACGCCGCTGGCTGCGAGCTCGCGCACCTCCGGGAACAGCGGGATCGCCTCCAGCGCAAGCGTGGCACCCACGCCGCTCCCCCGCAGGATGTTGCCGAGATGGCCCAGGATGCCGAACCCGGTGACGTCGGTCGCGGCGCGCACACCATGCGCCAGCGCCGCTCGCATGGCACCGGCATTCAGCGTCGTCATGCTGGTGATCGCCTCACTCAGCTCCGCTTCGGTTCGCAGTCCGCGCTTGAGCGCGGTACTGAGGATGCCGGTACCGATCGGCTTGGTCAGCACCAGCAGATCGCCGGGTCGGGCAGCGGCATTGGTGAGCAACCGGCCGGGATGCGCCTCCCCGATGGCGACCAGCCCGATGTGTGGCTCCAGCGAGTCCACCGAGTGCCCGCCGAGCACCGGGCAGCCAGCGGCCAGGGCCTCGGTGGTGAGACCGCCGAGCACGTCGCCCAGGAGCTCGAGCGGGAGCTGCTCGCGCGGCCAGCCCACGAGGCTGAGTCCGAACAGTGGTGTCGCGCCCATTGCGTAGAGATCGCTCAGGGCATTCACGGCCGCGATCCGACCCCACGTTTCGGCGTCGTCCACGATGGGAGTGAAGAAATCCACCGTGGCCACCAGGGCGCGGTCGCTGGAGAGTCGCCAGACGGCCGCATCGTCCCGGGTCGCCGCATCCACGAGGATCCGGGGATCCCCGCCCGCGGGCAAGTGGCGCAGCACCTGCGCCAGCTCGGCCAGGCCGAGCTTGCAGGCTCAGCCGGCGCCATGCGACAGGGTCGAGAGGCGGATGCGGGGCTTCTGGTCGCTCGGCTGATTGGTCACGGGTCAGGTGCCTCGCAAGGATGATATTCTTCGGTCAGTCACTGTTCGCCCACCGCCTACCGCCCATCGCCCGCCATCCATGCCAAACGCGCCGGTCCAGATCCTTACCGCGCTCATGCTCGGCTTCCTCCATGCGCTGGAGGTGGATCACATGATTGCCGTTTCCGCCTTCGTGGCGGGACGACCGTCGCCCCGGACCGCAGCGGGGTTTGGCTTCCGCTGGGGCATCGGCCATTCCGTGGCGGTGCTGCTGCTCGGCGGCATCCTGCTGCTGACGGGGGTGCACTGGCCCGAGCGGTACGATGCCTGGGGTGAAGCGGTGGTCGGGGTGATGCTGCTCGGCCTCGGCGCATGGGCGCTCTGGTCGAGCCGGAAGTTACACCTGCATCCGCCGGCCGAACACGGGGACCACGCGCACCTGCATGTACACGGCGACAGCGGGCACACTCACGTCCATGCGCATGCGGCTCCCGCAGTCGCGAGAGTGTCCGGGCATACCCACGATCACCGCCACGGGATCACGCTGGTCGGACTGATGCACGGGCTGGCGGGCTCGAGCGGTGTGGTGGCGCTGGTACCGGTCACCCTGATTCAGCGGCTGGATGTCGGCTTTGCGTATCCCGCGGCCTTTGGGGTGGGGGTGACCGCGGGCTTGTTGGTCTACGCCGTCGTGGCCGGGCTGGCGATCCGGCAGGCGGCGGAGCGATCGCTGTTCTGGGGCCGTCGGATCGCGGGGTTGGTGGGGCTGGCCGGGATGG
>JANOFA010000175.1:0-3935 GCA_031413355.1 Gemmatimonadota bacterium
CGATCGCACGCCCATCACGTCGTCCTGGGTGAAGCGTTTGCTCAGGACGCGCTTGCCGTTTACGTCGACGTTGACGGTGAAGTCCGGCTTCAGTTCGCCGGAGCGTTTGAGGTATTCGGTGAGGCCGTCGACGGCGAGGGCCGTTTGCTTCGTAGAGGACCACCAGTAGCCTTCGCTGCGATTTGTGCTGAGCCAGAGCGCGGCCTTGGGCACTAGCGGGCTTTCGGGCTTCACGCGCGAGAGCAGCTTCAGCGCCATGGCCGTGGCTTCGGTGGAGGTGTCGTAGACGAAGCCGAGGACATCGTCACGGTCCCATTTCCACCAGGCCTCCTGCGCACTCTGCTGGGCAAGCTTTTCGAGAGCGGCGATGGCTTCGTTGGCGCGGGCGTCTTTGCGGCGATGGAGTTCGAGGCCGAGTTGGGCGAGGGCCTGGGGCGAGAGGCGACCGCGCTGGGCCCAGACGCTGTCGATTTGCGACGGCGTGGCGGCGTTGGCTTGGCCCAGGGCATAGAGCATGTAGGCGCGGGCATCGGGCACGGCGCGGTCTTCGCGCTGGAACTCCTGGCTGAGCCAGGCGACGCCTTTGGCCCGGGCCTCGGCGACATTGGCCGCATTGTAGCCGGCGTCGATGGCGCGGGAGAAGCCTTCGACGACGAGGGCGGTCATGTACGCGGACGAGTCATCGGTTTGCCACCAGCCCCAGCCGCCGTCTGGATGCTGGAAGTCGAGGAGGCGTTCAAGCCCGGCGCGGACCTTGGCTTCGAGCACCTTGGGCTCCTGCATGGGCTTCAGCTTCAGCTCTACAAAAGCCTGGGAGACGATCAGGTTGGGCATTACGCTCGACATGGTCTGCTCGGTGCAGCCGTAGGGGAACGCGGTGAGGTATTCGAGCGCGCCAAACAACGCTCCGCCGATGGAGGGCGAGATGCGAATTTCGAGTTGGCGGGAATGCGGGACGGAGTTCGCGGGGATGTCGAGGGTGAGGTTCGCAACCTCGCTGTCGGACTTCAGCGCACCGGACTTCGAGATGCTGAGCGGCACGCCGAAGGGCTTCACGGGCAGCTTCAATTCGACGGCGTCGCTCTCTTCATTGGTAATGGCTTTGGCCAGAATGACGGCTTCCCGGTTGTTCGAGTTGGGGCTAGGCTTGGCCTTCACGCGGAAGTCGGCACGGACGGTGCCTTTGGAGGCGACGGTGAGTTCACGCGTGTTGCCGTCGAGCAGGTCTAGCCCCGTCGCGGCGAGCGTGACTTTGACGCTCTTCTCGCCTTCGAGATAGTTCTGCACCACCATCGAGAGCGTCACTTCGTCCTCTTCGGTGAAGAAGCGCGGAACGGCGGGGTCCTCGTAGAGCACGGCGACGGTGTTCTCCCGCGTGAACCGGAGATCCCAGCCGGCCAGCAGCGCCGCGGCGCGGGTGAGCGAATCCCTCGTGGGATAGCGCGCCGCCGCGGCAAGGAACGCCGGGACAAATCGTTCAGCGGCTGCGCTGACCGGGTCGGTCTGGAAGCGGCGCATGGCGTCCGGCGTGACCGCACTGTCGGCCCGCAGCAGCTCGTTGATGCGCAGCGCTCGCCAGGGCGAGTACCAGTTGGCGCCGAGGTAGCGGCTGTCGACGGCTGGATCGACGGGCTGCTGGTTGGCGGAGGCGAGGAACCGCTGCGCCGGGTTCACCGCCTGGGGAAGCTCACTGATGGTCCAGTCGCCCCGCCAGTCACTGGCGGAGGTATCGCCGCGCTGGAGCAGGTCGCCGCGGTCACCGGGCCTGAGCGGGAAGCGGCCGGTGGTGCGGATGGCAATCGTCCCCTGCCGGTCGGCGACGATCATGTTCTGCGCCGGGGCGCGCCAGGTACTCATCCCCTCGAGCCATTCCGCCACGCTCCGGGCGCGGGCGGCACGGGTCATCGCGGTGAACTCGTCGCCCGATTCCAGGACCGTCCAGCGGAGCGACTGCCAGCTCCCGCTCTCCGTCCGCGTCAGCGGGCCGCGATGAGTGAAACGCAGGGTGTCCGCGGCGATCAGCCGGCCGGTGGCATCGACGTAGCGCTCGACTCGCTGGCGCAGCGGCCGCCAGGTGCCGTCGAGACGATACTGCGTCGGGGCCAGCGAATCGTCCACCGCCTCAGCGTACCGGTCCAGCACATCGGCCTCGGCGTTGGTGAACGACCAGGCCACATCGCGGTTGAAGCCGAGCACGATGCCCGGCGCCCCGGGGATCGTGACACCGTAGACATCGAGACTGTCCGGCACGATGAGATGCGCTTCATACCAGATCGAGGGCAGCGAAAGTTCGAGATGGGGATCGCCGGCGAGGAGCGCGTAGCCATCGCGCGTCCGGCCCGGTGCGACGGCCCAGTTGTTCGAGCCGATCGCGTCATCACTGGCGCCAGGATCGCAGCCGGCAGCGCAGGCGAAGTGGCGCGGGGCGCGGGAAGGAGTGCCGGGCGCCGGGAGCTGACCATCGAGGGCGCGCGGTCCAGCCGCACCGTTGGGCTGGATCGGTTCCTGGATCGGGCTGTTGCGGGGAAAGAGCGCATCCGCCGCCGCAGGACCGATTCCCCGCCGCGCGGACGCCTGGAGCTCCTCGAGCTCGCTGTAGGCCAGGGTCCAGCCCATGCGATCGAAGAAGTGCATTGCATCGATCGCGCGCCACCGCGCCGGGGTGCGGCCCAGCAGCTGATACTCGAGTGGACGGGAGGGAGAGGCATCGAGCCAGGCGTTGATGCCCTGGGCATAGGCCTCGAGCAGCCGCCGGGTCCGGGCGGTATCGGCGAGCGCGGCGAAACGATGTTCAGCGGCATCGGGAAGCCCAAGCCGTCGGGTCTCCTGGTCGAGCGGCAGGGCGGCCGCACCGACCAGTTCCGTCAGCGTCCCCGCACCGGCACGCGCCTGCAACTCGAGCTGGAATTGCCGGTCGCGCGCGACGACGAAACCAAGTGCGCGGATGGCATCGAGCTGATTGGCGGCGAGAACGTGCGGCACACTGCGGGCGTCGTAGCGCACCGTGACCGGCGCGGTGAGTCCGGGGATGCGCTCGTGCGCGCTTGCGGGCAGCTCCGCGGCGCGTGCGACAGCCCAGACTCCGTGGACGGGATCGAGAAAGGCCCCAATGGGAGGGAGTGGGGCCGGCGGGAAGCGGCTGAGCCAGCAGAGGGCGAGCAGGACGAGGCCGGCGAGCAGTGGACCGGCAAGTTGCCTCATGGGCGATACCGCCCCTTGAGCAGCCGGCCCCACCACCAGTTCACCGGGTCGACCTTGAGCGCCGGACCCCGCTCATCGGCGATCGGCATCCCCTCGTTGACCCAGCGAAAGATTCCACCGTCGAGACTGGAGACGCGGGAGAAACCCGCCGTCACCAGCGCCTGCGCCATGGCGCTGCTCACCACCCCCGGCCCGTCATAGACGACGAGCGGGATATCGCGGGCGACGTTGACCAGCGGTGCCATATCCGGGGCGGTGGGGTCGATCTCCACTGCCCCGTCGATATGACTGAGCTGGAACTGCACCGGCGGACGGGCATCGATCAGGAGCGGCGGCGGACGGGAGGGATCCCGCATCCATGCCACCAGCTCGGCCGGCGTCACCTGCCGGACATCCTTGAAGCGGAGCCGCACCGCCGTCCGCACCGCCAGACTGCCAAGCGGGCTCCCGTCCCAGACCAGTCCGCCGAGCATGGCCGTCAGCAGGACGAGCATGATGATGGTTTTCTTGGTGAGGCTCTTGGATTTGGTCATGGGCGAGTGTGAGGTGGGCGGTCAGCGGTCAGCGGTCAGCGGTCAGCGGTCAGCGGTCAGCGGTCAGCGGTCAGCGGTCAGCGGTCAGCACGGAATTTAGCATTCATCGCTCGTACCACATCAACTTCACCCTGCTACCTGCTATCTGCTACCTGCTACCTGCTACCTGCTACCTGCCACCTGCTACCTGCCACCTGCCAC
>JANOFA010000176.1:0-1727 GCA_031413355.1 Gemmatimonadota bacterium
CTTCAGGGAATCGCACTCGTGTATGGACCCGGATCATTCTCTGCGATTCGAGGTGGCGTGCTTATCGCCAATCTCTTGTCGCGGTTGTATCATATTCCCTTGTACGGTTTTACAAAGGATGAAGCGACCTACGCGCTGCTGATCATGCACGTCGCGCTGGGCAGCCTGCAGGCCACGGCGAGTCCCGTACCCACCGTGCTGCTCGGCGCCGGTCTCGCCCTGGTGCTGGGGCTGCACCTCGTGACCGGAGCACGGGAACGCCCCCTCGATACCGGCTCACCGCATCCCGCGACGGACGGCTGGGTCCCGGTTTGCCGGGTCGAGGAGATCGCGGAGGATCGGGCGAAGATGGCGTTGGTCGGCGGCGAGCGGGTGGCGGTGTTTCGCTACGGCGGGAAGGTGTCCTGCGTCTCCAACGTCTGCCAGCATCAGAACGGCCCGCTGGGCGAAGGGAAGATTATCGACGGCTGCATCACCTGCCCCTGGCACGGCTACCAGTACCGGCCGGACAACGGGCAGTCCCCGCCGCCCTTCAGCGAGAAGATTCCGACCTTCAACCTGGTGATTCGCGATGGCGTCGTGCTGGTGAATCCGCGGCCGAATCCGCCAGGTACCCGGGTGGAGCCCGCGCGGATCGTGCCGCCGGCCGGGACCCGCGCGAATGATCCATGGGATCGTCCCTCGACCGATGAATACAATGACTGAGCCCAACGAGTTCTACGTCGGCTACCATCCGGCCGCCCCGGCGCGGCTGGCCAGCCGGCTCCGCCGCAGCATCACCTCACTCCTGCTGCTCGCCGCCGGCCTTGCCGTGTCACTGGCGCTGACGCAGGACCGGGCCGATCCCGGCGTTTTCGAGTACGGCCAGCTGCGCGCACTCCGGGGTCAGCTCCGGGAATTTCCCTACCCATCACTGCTGGTTCCCGGGCCCGGGCTCACCGATCGGGAGGCCGCCTATACTCGCTACCTCCTCGTCGCGGCAGGCAAGCATGGCGCCCAGCGACTCACCGCCGGACATGACGGGGCGTGGGTGGAACTCACCGGTACGCGCATTGCGCGCGGGGGGCAGGAGATGCTCGAACTCGCCCCCGATGGACTGCGGGAGACTCCTCCCGCACCGAACGTTCGGATGGGCATCCCGATGCCGCCGCCCGTCTCGCTTGGGATCGAGACCCTCACCGGCGAGATCGTGGACAGCAAGTGCTGGCTCGGCGTGATGAAGCCGGCGACGCGCGGCGTGCATCGGGGCTGCGCCAGCCGGTGCCTGAGCGGCGGCATCCCCCCGCTGCTGCTGGTGCGGGACACGAGCGGCGCCACCACTGCGCAACTGCTGCTGCTGGGAGCGGACGGCCAAGCGGCCCACGAACGCTTCAAGGCGCTGGTGGGCCGCGATGTGCAGCTGACGGGCGAGGTGATCCGGGACGGCGACCTGCTGGTGATGCGGGTGGCCCATGCCGGGGTTTTCGACGATGCTCTTTCCGTCGATAAAAACACGCGAGCCGTCGTCAGAGGTGGTGGTGATGGTGTAATCGCCTTCCTTCTCGACGCGCAGCACGCCCGACCAGCGCGCGTGGAAGTTATCGGAGAACTTGATGCCGTAGAATTCGCCGGAGACTTCGCCGAAGTCGACGTTCTTCTCGACGCCGCGATGAGCAATTGGGAGATCCGCCACGCTCGTCGCGCGAAGATCGGCGACGCATGGAGCACCATCGAGACGATGGGACAGA
>JANOFA010000177.1:0-1210 GCA_031413355.1 Gemmatimonadota bacterium
CAGCGTCCCTTGTCGTACTGGTCGAGCACGCTGCCGCGGAACAGAGGTTCGTCCTGTCCCTGCAGGGCGGCGAATTCCGCCAGCGAGACCGGGCGGTCGGAATCGCGATCAAACAGGCGGACTCGAAACACCCGCGTGCCGTCTTCCAGAATCTGCCCCAGGTGCCCCAGTCGCACGTCGCTGGAAAACCCGGTCATCGTGCGCGCGGCACCCATCGTCGTGTTCAGGAACGGATTGCCGGAAGCAGCGGCCACCTCTCGAACCGCGCCGCCGCGGAGCTGTTAGGCGAGGTGAGCCACCCGGGGCTGGAGGTCGTGGTGCTGGCCCACCTGAGCGCGCGGTGCAACACGCCGGCGGAGGCCACCGCCGCGGTGGCCCCGGTGCTGAAACTGGCGGGCAATGGCACCCAGCTCTTCGTAGCCCCACAACATGAGGCGTTGCAGCCCATCGCGCTGCGGTAGCTTGGGCCAGCCACGCATCACCGCCGCGACCCGCGCGCGCGTCCGAGAAGCCGAGAAACCGGGCCCGGTCAATGACCGGGCCCGGTTGTGCTGCCGTCATCGAGGAGCGCGGCGGTTCAGCTGCCGGCGTCCGGATCCGGTGGCACCGGCACCGAGTCGGGGCGCACCGACGGCGGCCCGATGCGGGAGAGCGAAACCGGCTTCACCAGATCTCCCCCGGAGAGTGTCAGGCGGCTGCCCTTGATCTGCATCCGGTAGGTGACCCACTCACCCCCGAGGGCCAGCATGATGCTGTCGGGCTTGAGGCGCCAACGCACCGTCTCGGTGCCGTAGCTGGCGCTCGAATCCTCGCGCACGATCACCGTCCGTGGGGCATCCTTCCGGGCCTGGTCCTTCGCATCCGCTTTCCAGGTACCAAGCAGGGGGGCCGCCACCGACTGGGCCGAGGCCGCCGCAGGAGCGAGCAGGGCGAGCGCGAGCACGAAACGGGACAGTGTAGGTCTCATGTGTCCTCTCTGGAGTCGGATTTCGGCCTGATCTGGCCGTCACGACCCGTCATGGCAGGATCCGGACCAGCTGTGATGCAAGATAACCGTCCCCTGCTGCCCCCGAAAAAACAGCGCCCCGGACAAAGTCCGGGGCGCTGTGCCGTACCATGCTGCTGGTGAAACCTAGTACATCCCGCCCATGCCGCCACCGCCCTGAGCTGCCGGAGCGGACTTCTCTTCCTTCCGCTCGACCACCACGCA
>JANOFA010000178.1:0-1044 GCA_031413355.1 Gemmatimonadota bacterium
GCGCAGAACTCGGTGCAGCGCGCCGAGGGGGACTACGTGAACGCCATCTACGATTACCACAAGACCCTGGCCGCCCTCGAGGCAGCCGTCGGTCGCCCGCTCCGTCAATAGACAACCGAGGAAGAGACCATGTCGCGTCGTATGAAGCTGGGGTTGATCGCCGGACTGCTGGTGGCCGTCGTGGGCGCCGTCGCCGCGCTCGGCGCGGCCAAGAGCAAGAACAAGGCGGTTGAGGTCCGGCTCGAGCAGGTCGGCACTCGCGACCTCGTGGCGGTGGTGACCGCCAGCGGCAAGATCGAGCCGGACACCAAGGTGGACGTCCTCTCTGATATCCAGGGCCGGATCACCAAGCTCGGGGTGAAGGAAGGCGACTACGTCAACAAGGGCGATTTCCTGCTCCAGATCGACGCTGCGATCTACCAGGCTGCGGTGAGCCGCTCGAAGGGCTTCCTGGCTTCGGCCCAGAGCGACCTGCTGCGTGCACGGGCCAACCTCGACCAGGCTCGCCGCTCACGGGACCGCGCCCTCGAGCTGCAGAAGACCAACACCAGCCTGATCACGGAAGAGTCGGTGGAACAGGCCGTCACCGGGTACGACGTCGCAAAGGCGAATCTGGACGCCAGTCAGGCCGCGGTCGACCAGGCCCGCGCCGGACTGCTGGAGTCGGAAGACAACCTCCGCAAGACCCGCATCGTCGCCCCGATCTCCGGTCGCATCACCCGGCTGGCAATCGAAGAGGGGGAAGTCGCCGTCCCCGGCACCTTCTCGCGTGACGTCGGGCTGCTGATGACCATCGCCGACCTGTCCGTGATCCTCGCCAAGGTGCAAGTCGATGAGACCGATGTCGTACGGCTGGCCCAGGGCGACTCGGTCGAAGTCTCGATCGATGCGTTCCCCGATTCTACCTTCATCGGCACGGTCACCAAGATCAGCAACAGCGCGCAGCTCACCGCCGCCTCGGCCGGGTCGAATGACCGCGCGGTCGACTTTGACGTCGAGATCACGCTCACGAATCCGCCGAAGGATATCCGGCCGGATCTCTCC
>JANOFA010000179.1:0-6462 GCA_031413355.1 Gemmatimonadota bacterium
CGCGGATCTGCCCGCAGGGCGGAGAGCTGGTACAGCGCACCACGGTCAGGGGCGGCGGCCCGGACCTCGGCGCCGCGGTCGGCGCGGACCGTCCAGGACGCCCGGATCAACTCCGTCAGTTCCACGTCGCTCGCGCCATCGCGGAGCGCGGTGCGCAGGTCAAGTCCGGTATCGGCATAGAGGCAGAGGAGAAAATGCCCATCCGCGGTGAGCCGGGCCCGGTCGCAGGTGCGGCAGAACGGCTCGGTGGTCGAGGCAATGATGCCAAACACCGTGCCATCCGGCAGACGGAAGCGGTCCGCCGGCGCCCAGCTGCGCGCGTTCTCGGCCACCGGTTCCACCGCCCCATAGCGCCGCCCAATCAGCGTCAGCATCTCGCGCCGGGAGACGACGTCGTTCATCGACCAGCCATTCGCGCCGCCGACGTCCATGTACTCGATGAACCGCGCCTCATGCCCGGCGGCCCGGGAAAACTCCAGCAGGTCGATTACCTCATCATCGTTGTAGCCGCGGATGATGACACTATTGAGCTTGATGTCGTGAAAGCCGGCGGCGCCGGCGGCGACAATCCCGGCCAGGACATCCGGGTGCTTGTTCGACCGGGCAAATGATGCCATCCGCTCCGGCCTGAGCGTATCGAGGCTGACCGTCACCCGTCGCAGGCCGGCCGCCCGCAACGACGCAGCGTGGGCTCCGAGCAGGATGCCGTTGGTGGTGAGGGCAAAATCAGTGAACCCCTCGTGTCGCGCCAGCAGCGCCACCAGCGTGGCGAGATCGTGCCGCAGCAGCGGCTCACCTCCAGTAAGGCGAATCTTGCGGACGCCGAGCCCGGCAAAGATGCCCGCAAGCCGATCGGTTTCCTCGTAGCTCAGGATCGAACCGCGGGGCAGCCAGACGTACTCCTCCTCCGGCATGCAGTAGCGACAACGCATGTTGCAGCGGTCGGTGACGGAAATGCGGAGACTGCCCAGCGGGCGCGCAAAGCTGTCCTGCACAGCAGGCGTGAGGCCGGGGCCATCGAACGGCGTCATTCGCACGCCTGGCCGAGCGCCGCGGGATCTGGCCGCGCTACCGACCGGTCCCGTCGTCCAACCACGGTTGGGTCGACCCACCCGATACTCCCGTCGGCGTAGAATTCCTTCTTCCAGATCGGGACCCGTCGCTTCACTTCCTCAATCACGTGACGACAGGCCTCGAAAGCAGGTGCTCGGTGCGCGCTCGCAGCGACCACTGCCACCGCGGTATCGCCGATCTCCAGTGCTCCCAGCCGATGCCGCACCCCGATACGAACTGGCCAGCGCGCCTCGGCCTCCCGCACGATCAGCGCGACTTCGGCATCGGCCATGGGCTCGTAGGCCGAATACTCGAGCCGGAGGACGCCGCGACCATCCTGATGATCACGCACCAGCCCGATGAACGACGCCAGTCCGCCGTCGGCCGGTCCCGCCGCTTCCGCGCTGAGCGCCGCTTCCGCGCTGAGCGCCGCCAGATCGATCGGTGACCGGGTGAGGTAGGGCATCCGGCTCAACCTCCGGCCAGCGGAGGGAGCAACGCGACCTCATCGCCCTCGGATACGACCGTCTCCAGCCGGGCATGCACCCGGTTGACGGCGGCCATCGGCCGCTCCGGGACGCGGTCGGCACCGGGCCAGGAGGCGCGGAAGCGGCGCACCACATCGGCGACAGTCGCGGGAGCCGGCACCTCCAGCGTGAGCTCGTCGCGCCCCGCCAGTTCGGCGTAGGTGGCGAACAGGAGCAGCTTTACGGTGAGGGCGGCGGACGGAGCAGGCATGGGAGCAAGTATAATGGCCGAACGCACCGGTCGGGGGCCCGCAACGAGAGCGGGGCGGGATTCGCTCCCGCCCCACGACGTGCTGAATCTAGCCTCACCCAGACTCAACCCTAGGCGTCATCCTCGTGATCTTCCGCCGAGGCATCGAACGGTTCGTCGGCGACGAGTGCCCGCAACTCCTTGCTGGGCTTGAAGACCGGTACCGGACGGGCAGCCACCTCGACCGGATCACCGGTGCGGGGATTGCGTGCCATGCGGGTCTTCCTGCGACGAATCTTGAAGGTGCCGAAGCCGCGTACCTCGATATTCTGCTGGCTCTTGAGAGCATCCTTCACGGCGTCGAGAAAGGCATCGACCACGCGGGCACAATCCTTTTTGGAGATCATGGGTCCGGCGGTTCGGGCGATGGACTCCGTCACCCGTTCGACGAGATCAGCCTTGGTCATGCTTTCCCCCGAGGATCTTCACGTCCGGCGCCTCGAATGGGGCGTCAGGTTACATGAGAGACTAGGGGCTTAGCCGTTGACTGTCAAGGGTTTGGCGCACCAAGGGGGGCTCCGGCCTGCATCAGACGGAGGAATTCCTGAAAATGTGGGTGGGCATCGTGGGGCCCTGGCGAGGCTTCCGGGTGGTACTGCACGGCGAAGACTGGAAGTTCATGGTGCCGAATACCTTCCACCGTTCCGTCGTTCAAATTGACGTGAGAGATCTCCAGTCCCGGTGCGCCCGGAACGGTCCGATCTTCGCCCTGCACTGCAAAACCGTGGTTCTGCGAGGTGATAAGTACATGCCCCGTCGTGAGATCCCGCACGGGGTGGTTTCCCCCACGGTGGCCATACGGCATTTTGATGGTGGTGCCACCGAAAGCCAGGCCCAGCAGCTGATGCCCCAGACAGATGCCAAAGGTCGGCAGACCAGTAGCGGTGAGCTCCCTGATGTTCCGAATGGCATAGCTCACCGCCGCCGGGTCACCGGGCCCGTTGGAGAGAAAGAGCCCATCCGGTTTCAGCTCACGGACGGCTGCGGCGGGCATCGAGGCGGGCACCACCGTGACCCGGCAACCCATCCCCGTCAGCATGCGGACGATGTTCCGCTTCATCCCGTAGTCGTAGGCCACCACGTGCGGACCCAGGCGCCCCTCGGTGTACTTCGCGTCCACCGTCGCGCGGGAGGCGAGGTCGAGCCCATCCATGGACGGCGACTCCATGAGATTCAGCGTCAGCTGAGGGGTCGGTTCGCGGCCCTCCGCGATCACCCCACGCATCGCCCCACGCTCCCGGATATGCCGGGTCAGCCGACGGGTGTCGATGTTCTCGATGATCGGAACGCGGTATTCCGACAGCCATTCGTCCAGCGTCCGGGTCGCGCGCCAGTTGGAGGCGCGACGCGAGAGTTCCCGGACAACCACGCCGGAAACTCGGGGCAAGGCCGACTCCATATCATCGGGATTGACGCCGTAGTTGCCGATCATCGGCGCGGTCATCACCACGATCTGACCCAGGTAGCTCGGATCGGTGAAGACTTCCTGGTAGCCACTCATGTTGGTGGTGAATACCACTTCGCCGAAGCTTGCTTCGAGTGGCCGGGGCGTGGTTCCTGGGTACCAGGTGCCGTCCTCGAGCAAGACAAACGCGGGGCGATCGGTCATGCCGATCCCCCGCGTGTGATCCGACGGTGCATGGTGCTCAGTTGGCTGGCTTGACCGGCGCGGTGCCAGTCGGGGCCGGACTCTGTGGAGCGCCGCCAGTGGCAGGCGTGGTCGCCGGCACCGGTGCCGTCTCGATGGGAAGATTGGCTGGCGCGGTGGCGGGCGTGTTCGCCCGGATCCGGTCAAGCACTTCGCTGCTCCCGCCCTGCCGCGGCGCGACCACCGAAATCAGCAGCGCGAGGCTAAGGAAGATGGCGCCGCAGATCCAGCTCATCTTGGTCAGCAGCGTCGCCGCCTGGCGGCCACCGACCACGAGGTCGGTCGTGCCACCACCAAACGAGGCGAGTCCCCCGCCCTGTCCAGCCTGGAGGAGAACGACGGCGCCCAGCAGGAGGCCATCGAGGATCAAGAGAGTCAACAGCAGATAATACATTGGGATATCCCGTCAAAAAGCCGGGTAAGTGTAGCCGACCCGGCCGGGCGGTGGTAGTGGCAGCCTAGGTCCCGGTGATCGTCGCCCATCCCGCCGGATCCAGGCTTGCTCCCCCGACCAGGACGCCATCGATCTCGACCTCGGCCAGCAGGGACGCGGCATTGCCGCCGTTCACGCTGCCACCGTAGAGGACCGGCATGCGCGTGGAGGCACCGAGGCGGGCAAGTTCCGCCCGGATGGCGCGATGGACGACGGCGGCATCCGCCGGTGTGGCGGTGCGACCGGTGCCGATGGCCCACACCGGCTCGTAGGCGATCACGACGCGCTGCAGATCCGCCGGCGATACCCCGGCGAGGCCGGCACGGAGTTGCCGAATGACGACCGCTTCGGTCTGCCCCGCCTCGCGCTCCGCCAGCTGTTCCCCGACGCAGAGCATCGGTACCAGACCTGCGGCAAGCAGGGCGGTCACCTTCCGACCGGTCTCAGCTTCCGTCTCACCGAAGACGTGACGTCGTTCCGAGTGCCCCACGAGTGCTCCGGTCGCCCCGGCGCCGCGTGCCAGCGGGATGGAAGTGGCCCCGGTAAAGGCACCCTTGGGCTCCCAGTGGACATCCTGCGCACCCACCCGGGCATCCCCGCGTCCCTGGAGGGCGGTGGTGGTGGCCTCCAGGGAAACGGCTGCCGGAAAGAACCAGAGGGTCCGCCCTTCCCGCGGCGGGTGGAGTTCGAGGAAGCGAGCGACGAACGCCCGCGCCTCCGCCGGGGTCACCTGCATCTTCCAGTTGGCGGCGAAAATGAGGGGGCGCATCAGACCTCGTCGAGTGCCGCGACGCCGGGCAGGACCTTCCCCTCGAGGAATTCGAGGCTGGCTCCGCCACCGGTGGAAACGTGACTCATCTTTGCATCGAGGCCGGCCTGGGCCACGGCAGCGGCCGAGTCGCCGCCACCAACGATGGTGATCACACCCTTGGCCGTCGCCGCCGCCATGGCGTGGGCCACGGCGAGCGTGCCATGGTCGAACGGCGGCGTCTCGAACACTCCCATCGGTCCATTCCAGACCACCGTACCGGCCCGGGCGATCCGTGCGGCGTAGTCCTGCTCCGCTGCGGCATCGATGTCGAACATCGCCCAGCCTGGCGGGATCTGCTCGCGCGGAACCGACCGGGTCGGTGCGCCCGCCTCGAGTCTTTCCGCGATCACGGCGCCGCGAGGGAGCACGAGCTTGTCGCCCGCCTTCTGCATCAGCGCCTTGGCCATCTCGAGCCGGTCTTCCTCGACCAGCGACTTGCCGGTCTCCAGGCCCATGGCCCGGAAGAAGGTGCAGGCCATGGCCCCCCCGACCAGGATGGCATCGACGCGAGGCAACAGATTCTCGATCAGATCGATCTTGCCGGACACCTTCGAGCCGCCGAGCACGGAGACGAAGGGACGCCTCGGCTGGTCGAGGGCGCCGCCGAGATACTCGAGTTCCTTCTCCATCAGGAAACCCGACACCGCCGGCTTGAGCAGGTGGGCGACCGCCTCGGTACTGGCGTGGGCGCGATGCGCCGAGCCAAAGGCGTCGTTGACGTAGAGATCGCCCAGGGTGGCGAAGAGCTTCGCGGTCTCGAGATCATTGTTCTCTTCGCCGGGATAGAACCGGGTGTTCTCCACCACAGCGACGCCGCCGCGCGGCAGGCGCTTGGTGAGGGTGACGGCATCCGGGCTGGCCGGATCGGCAAGAAAGAGGACCGGCGCCCCCAGCAGCTGTTCCAGCGCCGCTGCGCATGGGGCCAGGCTCTGCTTCGGGTCCCGGCCCTTGGGCCGGCCGAGGTGCGACAGCAAAATCACGCGGGCGCCCTTTTCCCGCAGGTACATGATCGTGGGCAGTGAGGCGCGGATCCGGGTAGCGTCGGTGACGACGCCGTCCTTGAGCGGACAGTTGAAGTCCACCCGGACCAGGGCGCGCCGGCCATCGAGGCCAAGCGGGACGAGGGAGCGGAGAGAGCGCTTCATCGGCTGCGGCTACTTCTGCGATCCGATGTAGCGCATGAGATCTACGCAGCGGGCCGAGTAGCCCATCTCATTGTCATACCACGACGTGACGTGGACCAGCTTGCCGTCGATCACGTTGGTCATCGCCAGGTCGATCGTGCTCGAGCTCATATTGCCGATATAGTCCACCGAGACCAGCGGCTCGTCGGAAACGGCGAGCACCCCCTTGAACGCGCCATTCGCCGCGGCCGAGAAGGCTGCATTGACCGCCTCGATCGTCGTGCTCTTCTCGACTGTACAGGTGAGCTCGACGACCGAGACATCGGCAGTTGGCACCCGCAGGGCCACGCCGTCGATCTTTCCCTTCACTTCGGGAATGACCAGGCTTGTCGCCTTGGCGGCGCCGGTCGTGGTGGGGATGATGGACAGCGCGGCGGCACGGGCCCGGCGCAGGTCCTTGTGCGGCAGGTCGAGAATCTGCTGGTCGTTGGTATAGGAATGGATCGTGGTCATGAATCCATTCACGAAGCCGAACTGATCCAGAATCACCTTGACCACCGGCACGAGGCAGTTGGTCGTGCAGCTGGCGTTGGAAATCACATGATGCTTCGTGGCA
>JANOFA010000180.1:0-2208 GCA_031413355.1 Gemmatimonadota bacterium
CGCCACTCCGCGAGACGCTCGCCGCGGCGCTGCTCGCGGCCAGTGGCTGGGATCCCGCGACACCGCTGCTCGATCCCTTCTGCGGCGCCGGCACGATCCCGATCGAAGCGGCGCTGCTCGCCCGCCGGATCGCGCCCAATCTCGAGCGCCTCGTTGCCTGCGAGCGGTGGCCCGGCTTCGACGCCACAGCGATGGCGGCGCTGCGCGACGCTGCGCGGGCCAGGATTCTGCCCGTCGCCCCGGCGGCGATCATCGGCGCGGACCGGGATGCCGGGGCGATCGTCGCGGCGCGGTCCAACGCGGAGCGGGCCGGTGTCGCCGCCGACATTGAATGGCGGGAGGCTGCGGTCTCCGCGCTGGCGCCACCGCCCGGGCCTGCCGGCAGCGTGGTGACCAACCCGCCATACGGCGTGCGGATCGGCGACACGCGGGACCTGCGGAACCTGTACGCCCGATTCGGTTCGGTTGTCCGCGAGCACCTGCGCGGCTGGCAGGTGACGCTGCTGCTGGGAGAGACGCCGCTGGAAAGATCCACCGGGCTCGCCCTGCGCCAGGTGCTCACCACCCGGAACGGTGGCCTGCGGGTGCGGGTGCTCACTGGCCGCGTTCCCCAGGCACCATAGAAGGAACCGATCAAGTCGATTGACCGCCCGGGCGTTGACGCCCCACGCCGGACGCCCTACTCTTCCCCCGTCGTGAAGGGGAGTAGCTTGTCCGCCGCGAGGCGGACGGCCCATCGTCAAGACTGTCGGCCCGGCGGGCCGGCACGGTGCGGCCGGGCGGGTGGCAGAGACCATCATGCAGAGCGAGACCTTCAACCTGTACCGGTGCTGCCAGGCTTGTCCTGGATCGGCCCGGACAGCGTTGAGGGTCTCTTTGACTTGTACGGGAGGCAGCGATGAACAACGTGAAGACCGCGGTACTGATGGCCGGGATGATCGCTCTGCTGATGTCGGCGGGGCAGCTCATGGGAGGCACCCAGGGATTGATACTGGGTTCCGTCCTGGGGCTCGGCATGAACTTCGTGATGTTCTTCTTCTCCGACAAGATGGTGCTCAAGATGTACGGCGCCAGTATTGTGACGGCGGAGGAAGCCCCGGAGCTGTACGCCATGGTGGACCGGCTGCGCCAGCGCGCCGGGCTGCCGATGCCGGTGGTCGCGGTGGCGCCGCACGATCAGCCGAACGCCTTCGCCACCGGGCGCAGCCCGGCCAAGGCGGTGGTGGCGGTGACGACCGGCCTGCTGCGCACCATGCCCAAGGAGGAGCTCGAGGGGGTGATCGCGCATGAGCTGGCCCACATCAAGAACCGGGACATGCTCACCACCACGATCGCAGCGGGCATGGCCGGCATGATCGGCAACCTGCCGTGGCTGCTGATGTTCGCCGGCGGCTCCCGCGACAGCGAGGACCGCCACCCGATGGCGGACCTCGCGATGGTGATTCTGGCCCCGGTGGCCGCGATGCTCATCCAGTTCGCGATCTCGCGGCAGCGCGAATTCGAGGCGGACCGGGTCGGCGCGGAGATTTCCGGGCGGCCGCGCGCGCTCGCGAACGCGCTGCGGCGACTGGATCAGGCGGCGCACCAGATCCCGATGCACGTGGCGCCGGCGGCCGCCCCGCTGGCTCAGGTCAATCCGCTTGCCGCGATGGGCGGCGGCATGATGCGCTGGTTCAGCACCCATCCGCCGACCGAAGAACGCGTCGCCGCGCTCGAGGCCATGGCGCCGGCGCGCTGAGTGCCAGCTCACGAGCCGGCAGTCTGGCTCACCTTCATCATCCTGGTGGGGACGCTGCTGGTCATCGACCTCGGCTTCCTCAACCGTCGTTCGCATGTCCTCACACCGGCCGAGGCGCTCCGCTGGAGTGGCGGGATCGTGGTCATCTCGTTGCTCTTCGGTGTGTTTCTCTGGTGGCGGGCCGGGGAGAATACCGCCCTGGAGTATTTCGCCGGGTATCTGATCGAGCTGTCCCTCAGCGTCGACAACCTCTTCGTCTTCCTGCTGATCTTCCAGTATTTCGCGGTCCCTGCCGAACTGCAGCCCCGGGTCCTCAAGTGGGGCATCTTCGGGGCGATCCTCATGCGCGGGATAATGATCGGCCTTGGCGCGGTGCTGTTGCAGCAGTTCGAGTGGATCACCTGGGTCTTCGGCGGCATCCTGATCATTACCGCGGTGAAGATGGCGCGGAGCGGTGAGGAGCGAATCGA
>JANOFA010000181.1:0-5232 GCA_031413355.1 Gemmatimonadota bacterium
AGCTCGACACGCAGCTGATCCACGACGCGCTGGACCTCAGCCCCAGCGTCGCGCGGCAGCTCACGCGCGCCGTGCTGACACAGGCCGACGCGTTGGCCCAATCACCCAATCACCCAATCGCCCAATCACCCAATCACCCAATCACCCAATCGCCCAATCGCCCAATCGCCCAATCGCCTAATGCTCGTGCTGCATCAATCCGATGAAGACCGAGCTCAGCAGCGCGAACACATAGGCCTGCAGCAGCGCCACGATCAACTCCAGCCCCATGATCGCTACGACCAGCATCGCCGTCGTGAATCCGATTCCGTAACTCCAGACTCCGAGATTTCCGAACAGGAACACGATGCCGAAGAGCGACAGGATCACGAAGTGGCCCGCCGTCATGTTACCGAAGAGTCGGACCGCCAGCGCAAACGGCTTGACCAGCTTGCCGAGGATTTCGAGCGGTGCGAGCGCGATCGCCAGCGCCACCGCACCGGCGCCCTCTACTCCGGGAATGTGCAGAAAGATCGTCCCGAGATAGCCTTTGGCGCCGAGCTTGATCATCCCGCCGATCTCGATAACCAGGAATACCAGCAATGCCAGACTGGCCGTGACTGCGAGGTTGCCGGTTGGCGAGGCGCCGTGCGGAATCAACCCCAGGAGATTGCAGTACAGCACGAAGAAGAACAGCGAGATGATGAGCGGGGCGAACTTCGCACCGTCGTGCCCGATGTTCGCGATGGCGACGTCGCTGCGAACCCAGAGGACCAGCCCCTCGACGGCACCGGAGAAGCCCTTGGGCGGAGACCCGGGCTTCTGCCGGGCGATGCTGCGTGCCGTCATCCACATTGTCACGAACACCAGAAGCGCAGCCAGGATCATGAAGACCACGTGCTTGGTGGGTCCGAGGGCGAAATCGATCGGGTAGCGGATGTGGCACCCGGGAATATGCGCCACCCACTTGTAGAGCTCGATCTCGCAGGCATCGGCGGTGTGGTGGAGCACCATCTCGCCGACGTTCAACGGCTCCTGAAGCATCAGCATCATCGGACCAATCGTGCCTCGAGAAAGAGCAGTGGAATCACCACACCCAGGTACCCGAATGCCGTTGGCAGCGGCGGGAATCGCTCCGCATCAGCCAGGACGGCAATCACGAGGAGCAACACCCCCCCCGCCCGCAGGACCAGGCCGGTCCCGAACCCGCGATAGAACTCAGTGAGGGTGCCCTGAAACGAACGGGCCAGCGCCCGCACCGCCACCCACTGAATGACCGTCGCCAGCAGGCCGAAACTCAACCCGGGCAAAAGCGCACTGTCGCCCCAGACCCGCCAGAGTGCCACCGTGACCAGGATCGTCAGCGCCGCGCCCAGCATCGCGACCTTCACTCGCCCTCCGGTCGCTTCCTGGGTGGATGATCCGCCTCGTACTGCGTTTCATCCTCGCGAATCCGCTGGTAGACCCAGAGGAAGCTCACGACCGACCCGACGATTGTGCCCAGAATGGTGAGGAACGGCAGCAGGCCCAACCAGCGATCCAGCAGGAAACCAGCGGCCATGAAGGCCAGGATCCCACCGGCGAAAGTGAGCCCCAACCCGAGCGAATCGGACCGCGCTCCCGACCCCGAATCCGGCGGCTGCTGGGGCTTCATAACCGGGGAGAAACTACCTGCTTGTGAAATATTTCGCAAGGAAAAGCAGGCGGGGTAGATGACGTGGAATCGGCTCTGGGATATGGTGGCGGTAGGCGGTTGGCGAGAAGCGTTCAGCCATCAGCCATCAGCCGTCAGCCGTCAGCCATCAGCCATCAGCCATCAGCCATCAGCCATCAGCCGTCAGCCATCAGCCATCGGCGATTGAGCCTCAACCAAAGCTCTATGCCCTACCGCCTATCGCCCATCGCCACCTCACCCCGGCACCCGGCTTTCCTGAACGCCGCGCCACCCGCCTCCGCTCCCAGCTACCAGCTTCCCCCGAAACCCACTAACCTCAAGCCCGTACAGCGTCCCGTCGCCCGTTGGCCTTCGCTCTCCGCCTTCCACAGACCAGATCTGATGACCGCACCGGCCCCCGCCAATGACGTCGAGCAGCTCGCCCGCCTCGCCGCTGCCGTCAACCAGCTGCGCAACCAGGTCGCCCGGCGCATCGTGGGGCAGCAGGAGGCGGTGGACGGGATTCTGACCGCAATCCTCGGCGGCGGGCACGCACTGCTGATCGGCGTGCCGGGGCTGGCAAAGACGCTGATGGTCTCCACCGTCGCCGAGGCGCTCCGGCTCTCGTTCAACCGGGTGCAGTTCACCCCGGACCTCATGCCGAGCGATATCACCGGCACCGAGATCATCGAGGAGGACCTCACCACCGGAAAGCGGGCCTTCCGGTTTGTCCACGGACCGATCTTCAGCAACGTGGTGCTGGCCGACGAGATCAACCGCACCCCGCCCAAGACCCAGGCGGCGCTGTTGCAGGCGATGCAGGAGCATGAGGTCACCGTGGGCGGGCAGACCTATCACCTCCCTGAACCGTTTTTCGTTCTTGCAACCCAGAACCCGATCGAGCAGGAAGGCACCTATCCTCTGCCCGAGGCGCAGCTCGACCGGTTCATGCTGGAGATTCGGATTGGCTACCCGTCCCGGGCGGAGGAGGAGACCATCGTCGAACAGACCACCGGCGCGCGCGGGGCGCGGCTCGAGTCGGTCCTCGACGCGGAGACGGTGCGGGCGATGCAGGAGCTGGTGCGCCGGATCCCGGTCTCGAAGCAGCTGGTCCGTGCCGCCGTCTCGCTCGCCCGGATGACTCGTCCCGCCGATGGCGACGCTCCCGGCTTCATCCGCGAATACGTCGAGTGGGGCGCCGGACCGCGCGCCTCGCAGTACCTCGTCCTCGGCGCCAAGGCCCGCGCGGCGCTGGCAGGGCGGCCCATGGCGGACCTGGATGACTTGAAGAGCATCGCGCTGCCGGTCCTGCGCCACCGGGTGGTGACCAACTTTGCCGCCGAGGCCGCGGGTCGGACCAACGACGATCTTGTGCGTGAGCTGTTGACCAGCCCCGCCTGGACAGCCTAGGGAAGGTCTGCACAAGCCCACCGGAAGGGGCGAAGTCGCGGGTGTCCTGAAGGGCGCGTGCGTAGCTGGCCCTGCGATGCCACCGTCACTCCGCAAAGCCGAGCGCCCGGAGGGACCCCGCAGACGAGCCCCGACCTGACACCCGCCCTTGTGCAAACCTTCCCTAGCCGATCGCCTAGCGCCTACCGCCTACCGCCTAGCGCCTAGCGCCTAGCGCCAAGTGGGGAATCGACCGATGATTGAACACAACAACGGCCCGGGCTTTCGCCCGGGCCGTTGTGCGTGGGGACCAGCGCGATCAGGTGCCGGCGGTATTGTCGTAGGTGTTGATGACCGGCGGCGTGCCGCAGGCGGTGTAATCGGCGGTGAAGCCGATATTGCTGCGACCGTTGATGGAGGCATTGAGCTGACCGGCATCAAACGGCGGGTCCTCCCCCTCACAGCTGCTGCTCCAGTGCAGTGGCGTGGGGGTGCTGACGTTGAAGCTCCAATCGCCATCAGCCTGGCCATAGGCCCCCGACCAGCCGAAGGCACCGGTCAGGTTGAACGTGCCGTCAGGCAAGGTCTGCTGAGTGGACGGATCGATCGTGCCGGTATCCGGCGTTGATGCGGCGCTTCTCGTCGAGCTGCACGCCGGCCTGGTCGAGGCCGAGCCCGTCGGTGAACGGGCGGCGGCCGACTGAGACGAGCACCTTGTCGGCGGGGAACTCGAGTTTCTTGCCGTCCCGTTCCGCGGTCAGCACGCCCCCGGCGTAGCCGGTGACCTTGGCGCCGACCTCGATCTTCAATCCCTGCTTTTGCAGGATGCGCGTGAAAGTGCGGACGATATCATCGTCGTAGGTGGCGATGATCTTCGGCAGGAATTCGACGATGGTCACGTCGCTCCCGAGGCGCGCCCAGACGGAGCCGAGTTCGAGTCCGATCGCGCCGCCGCCGACCACGACGAGTTGCTTCGGTACGGCGGTGAAGCCGATGGCGTGGTCGCTGGAGACGACGGTCTGCCCGTCGAATTTCATGAACGGCAGCTCGACGGGCGCGGAGCCGGTGGCGATGACGATGTGCTTCGCCGTGAGCCGCGTGCGGGGTGAGGGCACCCCGCCTACAGGGACGGCGGGTGTAATCTCGACCGTGTTGGCGCCGACGAAGGTGGCGGAGCCGGTCACGACCGTGATCTTGCGGGCCTTGGCGAGCTGGCCGACCCCGCCGACGAGCTTTGTCACCACGTCGTCCTTCCGCTTCATGAATGTCGCGAGGTCCACTTCGACCGCTCCGAGCTTGATGCCCTGTTCGGCGGCGTGGTGCTTGGCCCACGCGACGTGTTCGCTGGCGTGGAGCAGGGCCTTGCTGGGAATGCAGCCCACGTTGAGGCAGGTGCCGCCGAGCGAGGCACGCTTCTCGACCAGCGCAACCTTGAGCCCGAGTTGCGCGGCGCGAAACGCGCACACGTAGCCGCCGGGCCCGGCGCCGATGACGATCAAGTCGAAGGAATTCATGGAAAGTAGCGGGTAGCGGGTAGCGAGTAGTGAGTACGACAAGCGCCGAAGCCTGATGCTCGCTACTCGCTCCTCACTACCCGCTACTTCAAGTCAGATGCTGAGCAACAGTCTCGCCGGATCCTCGATCGCCTGCTTCACCTTCACGAGGAAGGTGACCGCTTGTTTGCCGTCGATCAGGCGGTGGTCGTAGCTGAGGGCGAGGTACATCATCGGGCGGATGACGACCTGGCCGTCGACTGCGACCGGACGATCGTTGATGGCGTGGAGGCCCAGGATGGCGCTCTGCGGCGGGTTGATGATCGGCGTCGAGAGCATCGAGCCGAAGATGCCGCCGTTGGTGATCGTGAAGACGCCGCCGTTGAGATCTTCGAGGGTGATCTTTCCCTCGCGGGCGCGCTTCGCGACGTCGGCGATGGATTTTTCGATGTCGGCCATGCCGAGCGCGTCGCAGTTGCGCACGACGGGGACCATGAGGCCCTTCTCGGTGGAGACGGCCATGCCGAGATCGTAGTAGTGATTTTCGACGATGCTGTCGCCGTCGAGTTGGGCGTTGACGGCGGGGACTTCGCGGAGCGCGTGGACGACGGCTTTCGCGAAGAAGGACATGAAGCCGAGCTTTACGCCGTTCTTCTTCACGAAGTCGTCTTGGTATTTGGCGCGCAGGGCCATGACGGCGGACATGTCGCACTCATT
>JANOFA010000182.1:0-4368 GCA_031413355.1 Gemmatimonadota bacterium
TGCGCCGGATCAAGGACGAGGTCGGCCTCGACCTGCGCATCATCGACGCCGCGACCGAGGCGGCGCTGTCCTACCGTTCGGTCTCCCATCATTTCCCGCTGGATGGCGGCCGCACTGTCGTCGCCGATATCGGCGGGGGCAGTCTGGAGCTCATCAGCGCGGTCGACGGTGTGATCGAGGAGAGTCTCTCGGTCCCCTTTGGGGCGGTGCGGCTGACCGAACTGCATCTCGGCGATGGTCATGACGTCCGTCGCAACGTGCGCAAGCTACGGGAGTATCTCCGGCGCCAGTTTCGCCGCAAGCTGCCGCTGCGCGACTGGACTGCGACGGCGCTGATCGGCTCGGGGGGGTCGTTCACCAATCTGGGTCGGATGGTCGCCGCGCGGCGCGGACTTGGGGCGGATGATCCAGTGCACGGAACTGCGGTGACCGTCGCGGAGGTCGAGCACCTCATCGAATGGCTGGCGGGGATGTCGCCCGAGCGCCGCGCCGCCGTCCCGGGACTCAATCCCCAGCGCAGCGACATCATCCTCGCCGGCCTGGCGGTCACCGCCGAGCTGCTCGAGCGCATCGAGGCGCGCGAGGTCAAGGTGAGCGCCTTCGGGTTGCGGGAAGGGTTGCTGCTGGAGATGACCGGTGCGGAGGCTGCGCCCGCTGCCGTCGAGCCGCTCCGGCTGATCCGCGAGTTCGCCGAGCGATGCCACTCCGACCGCCGCCACATCGAACACGTGCGGCTGCTGGCGCTGAACCTCTTCGATTTGCTGTCCGACCGGATCGAGGCGACCGCCGAGGAGCGCGGCCTGCTGGAAGCGGCGGCACTGCTGCACGATGTGGGGCAGCTCGTCAGCTATCGCCGGCATCACCGCCACAGTTACCAGCTCATCATCCACGGCGACCGGCTCCCGTTCTCCCACCGCGAGCGACAGCTCATCGCCCTCGTGGCCCGCTATCATCACCGCCGCGGCCCCCGCAGGAAGCACCGGGAGTTTGCCGCCCTCGTCCCGGCGGATCAGGACATTGTCCGGCGACTCAGCGGCATTCTGCGGATCGCTGAGGGGCTCGACCGAGGCCACACCGCGATCGTCGAGAAGATCATCGTCGAGGTCTGCCCCACCGTGCTGACCATCACGGCCGTTCCCCGCTTCGCCGGCGCGGACCTGAGCCTCGAATGCTGGGGCGCGCAGGAACAGGCCGATGTCCTGGCCAAGGTGATGGAGAGGGAAGTCCTGGTCACCCCGGCCGTCTAGGGTTTCATCGACCGGAACCTCTCGACGGCCTGCCCACCAGCTCCTCCAGTGTCGGCGCTTCGGCGCCGACCACACCGGTCCACCCCGCGGCCGCCGAGGTGCCGATACGATTGGCGCCGGCGCGAAGCATCCGCACGGCGTCCTCCGGGGTACGGATGCCACCCGAGGCCTTGACCCCCGCGCGAGTGCCGACGGTCGCGCGGAGCAGTCGGACGGCCTCTTCGGTGGCCCCCCCCTTGGGGTGGAACCCGGTCGAAGTCTTGACCATCGCTACTCCCGCCTCGAGCGCCGCCTCACAGGCCCGGACGATTTCCTCGCTGGTCAGCGTCACGGTTTCGAGAATCGCCTTGACCGGGCGCCTGCGCGCGGCGCCGATGACGACGGCAAGTTCATCCCGCACCAGGTCCCACCGACCCGCCTTGGCCAGACCCAGGGAGATGACCACGTCGAGTTCCGCCGCGCCGTCCATCACGGCCAAACGGGTCTCGGCCGCCTTGGTCACCGCCCCTGATGCACCCAGCGGGAAACCCACGACGGCGGCCACCCGAACCTCGGTCCCCTCCAGCCGACGGGCAGCGACCCGCACCCACTGCCCGTTGACGCAGACGGTGCCGAGATCGAGCCGTATCGCTTCCTCCGCGAGGGCGAGAATGTCGTCCTCGGTGGCTTCCGGCTTGAGCAGCGTGTGGTCGATCATCGCCCCGAGCCCGTGTTGCCCGGTGAACGCCCGCAGCCAGTGAGGCAGCGCCGCCGTCATCGGTAGGCGTGCCCCGCCGCGGCGCGGTGCGCGGCGATCAGCTCGGGATCGCGGAACAGCGGCACCAGCAGCAGCCCACCGAGGAATCCGCCGACATGCGCCATGAAGGCCACGCCGCCCTCGCCCTGCGGGGCCCAGCCACCGAAGAGCTGCAGCAGGAACCAGTAGCCGAGCATCACAAAGGCGGGGACGTCGATAAAGAAGAGAAATACGAAAGTGCGAATCCGTGCACGGGGATAGAGCAACACATATCCGCCCATCACGCCGCCGATCGCACCGGAGGCACCGACCATTGGTATGGCGGACGCCGGATTCGCGGCCATCTGCGCCGCGACCGCGGCCAGGCCGCACAGGAGATAGAACAGGACGTAGCGCCCGCGGCCCATGATGTCTTCGACATTGTTGCCAAAGACGTGCAGGAACCACATGTTGCCCAGCAGGTGCATCCAGCTCCCGTGCATGAACATCGAGGTGAGCGGGGCGTACCAGGTGCGGCCCGTCGTGATGACGCAGTCCATCCCGGCGCCGAGCGGGATGCGAAACCCGTCCGGCAGGCGCAGCAGGAACTCCCCGGGTATCAGGCCGAGCTCGCAGACCGAGCGACTAAGTGCGGGCTCCGCGCCCATGCCCTGTACCAACAGCCAGGCGACGACATTCACGGCGATCAGCGCGTAGGTGGCAACCGGCTGGCGCAGGGTCGGATTATTGTCCCGGATCGGAAACATGGTTCTAAACTAGCCGCCAGCGGCGTCCCTGACATCTGCACCACCCCGAGTCCATATTGGGCAGCGTTCTCCCAACACGCTCTACCACCCTGGAGCCACTCCGTGCCCGCCTCCTCCCGCTTCATCCGGCTGATCGTCTGGTGCCTCGGCGTGAGCCTCGGCGCACCGGGCGTCATTGTTGGGCAGGACCCGCCGCTCGGGTCCGTCAGCTTTCCCAATAGTGGAAGCGCTGGCGCCCAGGCCAGCTTCATCCGCGGCGTACTGCTGCTGCACAGCTTCGAGTACGAGGATGCCGCGAGGGAATTCGCGGTTGCCCGCCAGGCGGACCCCGCCTTCGCACTGGCCTACTGGGGCGACGCACTGACCCGAACCCACAGCTTGTGGAACGAGCAGGACTCCACCGCCGCCCGGAACATCCTGGCGGAGCTGGGCCCGACTCCCGAGGCGCGGGCCGCCAAGGCACCCACCGCAAGCGAACGGGGCTACCTCGCCGCAGTCGAGGCGCTCTACGGGCACGGCTCCAAGCCGCGGCGCGACACGCTCTACTCCCGCGCCATGGCCCGCCTCGTCACCCAGTTCCCCGACGATGATGAAGCAAAGGCGTTCTACTCCCTTTCGCTGATGGGGCTGAACCAGGGGGTGCGCGACGTGGCCAGCTACATGCGGGCCGGTGCCATCGCCCTCGAGTTGATGGAGCGGCGCCCCGATCACCCAGGCGCCGCGCACTATGTCATTCACGCCTTTGACGATCCGATCCATGCGCCACTCGGACTGCGCGCCGCGCGGGCCTACAGCCAGATCGCCCCCGGAGCCGATCACGCGCAGCACATGACCACCCACATCTTCCTTGCCCTCGGCATGTGGCCGGAAGTCGTGGCCCAGAACACGATCGCCTCCGGGACCGACTCCTCCCGCTGGCAGCCGGGTCACTATACGCTCTGGCTCGGATACGGACTGGGCCAGGAGGGCCGCTTCCGCGAGGCAGACGGGCTACTGGAGCGGCTGCACCTGCAGCTACCCGCGAAGGCCACCGCGGGGCGCCGCGCCCATCTGGCGATCCTCCGGGCACACCAGGTCGTCAACACCGAAAAATGGGACGATCCGAGCCTTGCGTGGCCCATCGACCTCGCGGACGCGAATGTCGTCCCCCGGGCGATCGATGCCTTCACCCACGCCTTTGCCGGCTTGCGGCGGGGCGACGTTGGTGCCGCACGCCGCGGAATTGATGCGATTCACGCCCTCGGAGGGAGCAAGCCGGGTGGCTACGGCGAACTCCCGGAGGTCCCTCGGATTCTGGCTGGAATACTCGAGGCCAGCGTGCTGCGAGCCGGCGGGAATCCGGCCAAGGCGATCGCCATGCTGGACAGCCTGGGCAAGGTGGTGGGCACGCTGCCGATGGATTACGGACCGCCGGACCTGGTGAAGCCGGTTCACGAACTCCTCGGCGAGTGGCTGATGCAGGCAGACCGCCCAAAGGAAGCTGAGCAGGCCTTTGTCCGGGCACTGGAACTGGCGCCGGGGCGGCTCCGGTCGCTCCAGGGATTGGTGCGGGCGGCAGAGGCTTCGAAAGACACGGAGGTGGCGGAGGGAGCCCGCCGTACCCTGGATGCCCTCCGCGCCGTCGCCGATCCCGGGGTCG
>JANOFA010000183.1:0-5655 GCA_031413355.1 Gemmatimonadota bacterium
CGGGCCGCTTGCCCCGCAGGACCATCGCCCACTCCCGCATGGAGCTGAGCACCACGAGGACCACCGCCGTCATGAACAGCCCGGCGAGCGTCGCATCGAGCCGGTCGTTGAAGATGAGCCGGGCGCCACGGGTGGGGTCGATGGCGCCGGCCGCGACCTTTGCCACGGTGTCCCGCGCATGCGCCAGAAAGCCGAGCCGCGGGTCGGGCGAAGTGATCTTGAGCCAGCCGGCGGTGAGCGTCACGAGGAGGACCCAGGCGAGCGGCAGGATGGTCACCCAGGCATAGCGGGCCTTGCCGCTCTTGATGATGATCGTCGTGCCCACCGACAGCGCCACCCCGGCCAGCAGCTGGTTGGCAATGCCGAACAGCGGCCAGAGCGAATTGATGCCGCCCAGCGGATCGAGCACGCCCTGCACCAGGAAGTAGCCCCAGCCGGTGACGATGAGTGCCGAGGTGAGGATGATGCTGGGATACCAGGAGGTGCGGCCAAGCGGTTCCCAGACGTGGCCCAGCAGCTCCTGCAGCATGAAGCGGCCGACCCGGGTGCCGGCATCGAGCGTCGTCAGGATGAACAGCGCCTCGAACATGATGGCGAAGTGGTACCAGAGCGCGATCAGCGACGGGCCGAACGCGCCACTGAAAATCTGGGCCATGCCCACCGCCAGGGAGGGGGCGCCGCCCACCCGGCTGAGCAGCGACTCCTCGCCGACAGAGCGCGCCAGCGCCGCCATCTGCTCCGCTGTCACCGTGAAACCCCATTGCCGAATCGTCTCGGCGGCATGCGCTGCATCCCCACCGAGGGTGGCGAGGGGTGTATTGATGGCGAAGTAGACGCCGGGATCGAGTACCGAGGCGGCGCAGATTGCCATCACGGCGACGAACGATTCCATCAGCATGCCGCCATACCCGATCAGGCGGGCATCGGCCTCCGACTTGAGCAGTTTGGGGGTGGTGCCGGAGGCGACGAGTGCGTGGAACCCGCTGATGGCGCCGCAGGCGATGGTGATGAACGCGAAGGGAAAGACCCCACCGGCAAAGACCGGTCCGGTGCCGTCGGTGAACCGGGTGAGCGCCGGCATGCGGAGCGGCGGCAGCACGATCAGGATCCCGAGCGCGAGCAGCAGGATCGCGCCGATTTTCACGAAGGTGGAGAGATAGTCGCGCGGCAGCAGCAGCATCCAGCAGGGGAGCACGCTGGCGAAGAATCCATACACGATGAGGGCGTAGGCGAGCGTCGTGCCGGAGAAGGTGAACAGCGGGGCGAGGGTGGGGTTCTCCGCGACATACCGCCCGCCGACCAGCGCCGCCATGAGCAGGAGGACGCCGCCCACCGACGCTTCCATGGTGCGGCCCGGCCGCCAGACCTTCATCCAGAAGCCCATCAGCATCGCGATGGGAATCGTGCAGGCGAGGGTGAAGGCGCCCCACGGACTGCTGCGGAGCGCGTTCACCACGATCAGGGCGAGCGGCGCGAGCAGGATCAGCATGATCATCAGCACCGCGACCATCGCGAGGAGGCCGGTGAACGGCCCGATCTCCTCCTTGGCCATCTGGCCGAGCGACTTCCCGTCCCGTCGCATCGAGGCGAACAGGATGACGAAGTCCTGCACCGCGCCGGCGAGCACGACCCCCACCACGATCCAGATGGTGCCGGGCAGGTAGCCGAACTGCGCGGCGAGCACCGGGCCCACCAGCGGGCCGGCGCCCGCGATCGCCGCGAAGTGGTGGCCGAAGAGCACCCACCGTCCCGTGGGCATGTAGTCGCGGCCGTTGTTCAGCCGCTCCGCCGGCGTGGCGCGACGCGGGTCGAGCTCGAAGACCCGGGTGGCGAGAAACCGGCTGTAGAAGCGGTAGCCGATGAGGTAGGTGCTGACGGCGGCGAGGACCAGCCAGGCGGCGCTGATGGTTTCGCCTCGCGAGAGAGCCAGCATGGCCCAGCCGGCGGCACCGGCGATGGCAATCATGACCCACGCAAGTATGCGCATGATCCAAGATGCCCCGGGCCACGCGCACTGCGCCACCCCCATGCTCGTCTTGCCGGGCCCGGCGTCGCGCCGTAGCTTGCCCCGGATGTCACCCTTTCCCGAAGGCTACGGCCGCGGTGCCTGGGAGCCGGAGCACGAGTCCTCCGGGACCACGCTCGAACAGCCGCTGCCTCAGCCAGTGCCGGTGGCCAGCACGGCCCGCGTTGCCGTGATCACCGGCGGGGCAACCGGGCTGGGGCGTTCGATCGCCATCGAGTTTGCCCGGCAGGGCTACCGGGTCGCCTTCTGTTTCGTGGACCTGCCGGGACGGGATGTGACGGAGCAGGCGCTGCTCACCGAGACCACCTGTTCGGCGATGGGCGCCGAGGTGTACGCCGCCCGCTGCGATGTGCGGGACCGGGCTCAGGTGGAGCGGTTCCTGTTCGATACCGTCACCCGCTTCGGGACGGTCCACTGCCTGATCAACAACGCCGGGATCGCCATGGACGGCGCCATCTGGCGGATGGCAGACGAGGCCTGGCGGGCGGTGCTGGACACCAATGTGACCGGCGCGTTCAACTTCATCCGGACCGTGGCCCCGATCTACCGCAAGCAGCATTACGGCAAGATCGTCAGTGTCAGTGCCCACCAGGCCGGGCGCCCCGGCTTCGGGGTGGCGAACTACGCCGCCAGCAAGGCGGCGCTCGAGGGGCTGACCCGTGCGGCCGCCGTGGAGCTTGGTCCCTCCAACGTCAATGTCAACGCGGTGGCCCCCGGGTTCATCCGCGCCGAGCGCATGATGATGCTGCCGGCCGACGTCATCGATCGGGCCCGGAAGCACAGCGTCCTCGGCCGGGTGGCGGAGCCGGAGGACGTGGCCCATGTGATCAGCTTTCTCTGCAGCGACGAGGCCCGGCACATCACTGGACAGACGCTGGTGGTCGACGGCGGTCTGTCGCTGGAATGATCCCGACACGAGGCCCCGACGTGCCCCGTTCCCCGTTTCCCACCCCCGGTGTACGTTTCCTGCCGTGCAGAAACCCTCCCCGCGTTCGGTGATGCTGCTGGTGCTCGCCCTGCTGCTGTCCGGCTGCGGCGGCAAATCGTCTCCACCCGGCGCCGCGCCCAAGAATGACATCAAGCTCGAGCCCGTCCAGCCGCTGCTCACCGCCGCCATCGCCGGCCAGTCAGTCGCCGTCACGCCGATCACCCTGGTCATTGCCGACGACAGCATCAGCAGCGTCGCGCCGTTTGGCGATCATGCGGCCACGCTGGCATGGGCGGATTCGATGATTGCGACGGCGCTGACGGTGCGCGGTCCGGAAGTGAAATGGGTGCTGCCGGCGGAGCTCCGTCGCATCGCTCGCCGGGCCCCGACCGTGGCACCGGATCCGGACCGGATGGGCCAGTCCATCATGCGGGCCAAGCTGTCGGATGTGCCGGATCCCCTGCGGGGCCACCTGCGGTCGATGATGGCGCTCGTCGGTGGGCGACTCGTGCTGGTCCCCGCCGCACTCACCTTTCATCCGGAGCCCGATGGCCAGATCCGCGCGGAACTGGCGCTGGCGATGGCCGATACCCGGAACGGCAAGGTGGTCTGGCGCACGCTGGCCTGGGGGACCGGTCCCACCCCGGCGCGCGCCCTCAGTGCCGCGCTCGATACCGTGCTCCCCGTGTGACTGGGCAACCGATGACATACAATGTGACGCTCATTCCCGGCGATGGGATCGGTCCGGAGATCACCGCCGAGACGGTGAAGGTGCTGGAAGCCACCGGGCTCAAGTTCGAGTGGGATGAGCAGCTCGCGGGTGTCGCGGCGGTCGACGCGACCGGCACGCCGCTGCCCGACTCCACCATCGAGAGCATCCGCCACCGCAAGCTGGCGCTCAAGGGCCCGCTGACCACACCGGTCGGCACCGGATTCCGTTCGGTGAACGTGCAGCTGCGCCGGGAGTTCGAGCTCTTCGCCAACGTCCGCCCGGCCCGGTCGTTCGTCCCCGGCGGGCGGTTCAGCGATGTCGATATCGTCATGGTGCGGGAAAACCTGGAGGGGCTCTACGTCGGGGTCGAGCATTTCATCGCCATCGGGGGGGACCCGCGCGCGGTGGGCGAGTCGATCGCGATCGTGACCCGGGCCGGCTGCGAGCGGATCATTCGCTATGCCTTCGAGTTCGCCATCAGGCAGGGGCGCAAGAAGGTCACGATCGTCCACAAGGCCAACATCCTGAAGATGGTGAGCGGACTGTTCCTCGAGGTCGGCAAGCGGATCCAGAAGGAATACGAGGGCCGGGTCCAGTCCAACGACATGATCGTGGACAACTGCGCCATGCAGCTGGTGCTCAAGCCGGAACAGTTCGACGTGATCGTGACGACCAACATGTTCGGCGACATCCTGAGCGATGAAGTGTCCGGCCTGGTGGGCGGCCTCGGGCTCGCGCCCGGAGCGAATATCGGCACCCACGCCTCGATCTTCGAGGCGGTCCACGGCAGCGCTCCGGACATCGCCGGCAAGGGGATCGCCAACCCCGCCGCCCAGATGCTGGCCGCGGCCATGATGCTGGATCACCTGGAACAGCTCAAGCCTGCCCGGCGTATTCGCGAGGCCATCGAGCAGGTGATCGTGCAGGACAACATCCGCACCCGCGACCTCGGCGGTACTGCGTCCACCGTGGAGTTCGGTGATGCCGTCGCTCGCCGGGTGGCCGCCTGAAGTTCCCTGCGCCCGCTGCGCCGCGCGGGTGGCCGGGCTCGCCTGGGGGGAACTCTGCCCCGCCTGCCGCGGCGATCGGACCCGCCGTGCAAATCGACTCGCCCGCCGCATCTCAGTCCCGGCAACCCTCCTGGTCGGCCTGTACGTCTTCCTTCGCATGCCCCCCCTCCCGCTCGCGCGGCTGTATGGGGTCATCGCGGTCCTGGTGACGTACATCGTCGTCCGGAAGGTGGTCCAGCGCGTCGCGCTGGAACTGCTGCCGACTGACAGCCGAACCCTGAGGAACTCATGATCGACCCCGCGCCCCGCGCCCATCCCGCGTCGCCTTCCCGTCGTCACGGGATCCGCGCCGCCTTCCTGCTTGCCTCCATCCTCGTCACTCCCCCGCTCATGGCCCAGGCACCCGCCACCAGCCTCACGCTGTACAACGACGGCCGCGTGCTGGTACGCCGGCTCGTCGGCCTCGACCTGAAGAAGGGGGAGTCGACCCAGCTCGTGCCGCTCGGCGAGGTGGATCCGGCGACACTCTTCACTCTCGACAGCGGCGTGACCCTGCTGGGTACCCGCTACGACGCCGCGGTCGACGAGTCCCGCGCCCTGAACCGTGCGATCGGGAAGACGATCACCTTCCAGGTCGGCAAGGAAATCGCGAGTGCCGAAGTCCTCGGCGTGAATCCGGAACGGTACCGGCTGACGGACGGGACCATCACCTTCCAGCGGCCGGGCTCGCCCCGGTTTCCCGCCGAGCTCGTTTCGTTGCAGCCCACGCTGTCCCTGTCGCTCGCCGCGGACCGGGCGCGGAAGGAACTGCGGCTCGGCTACTTCACCCAGGGCGGCGGCTGGGGCGCGAGCTACCAGGTCATCCTCGGCGGCGCCACCGCGCGCGCATCACCGGCGCGGCGGTCGTCAACGGCGGAGCGCTGCGGGTGGAGGACGCGGAGCTCCAGCTACTCGCCGGGCAGGTGAATGTGGCCGCGCC
>JANOFA010000184.1:0-2350 GCA_031413355.1 Gemmatimonadota bacterium
CCACTCCCCCAACCGCACGTACATCATGTCCCGGCCGCCGCGGGCGCGGCTGTATTCCACTCGAACCGGCCCGATGGGGGTCTTGGCACCGAGTCCGATGCGGCCACCGTATTCCCATGTGCCGGTGGGGAAGGCGGGGCCGCCGGCGGCCACCTGGCCGAATGCCCCTTCCAGCCGGGCCTCAAGCGGTCCGACCAGCGTGACCGCCGCGCTCAGGCCGCCGAGGGCTTCGCGAATTCCCCGTTCTTCTCCGACATGCAGTCCGGGAAATCCGTCGTATCCCCCCAGCATGAAAGTCGATTGCAGCGGCAGGCTATCGCTGGCCCAGCCGTAGCGTACCCACGGCGTCAGGCGCACCCGGGCGTCGATCCTGGCCGGTGCGAATACCTCCGCGGCGAAACGGGTGTACGCGCCAGTGACAGTCGCCTCCGCAAGCATACGCGTCGCCCCATGCAACACGTCGCGCTCCAAGCGGACGAGGCCACCAAGCGTGGCCCGGTCCCCGCGAGCCGGCTCATGCCAGAGATGCACCCGCCCGCCGAACGAGAGGGTGACCTTGCCGCCGAGCTCCTGCACCAACCCGGCAAAGCCGGTCAGCTCACGTGTCCTGGCGCCGGGAATTTCATCGCCCGCCGGATCAAACGACCGCACCCGTTCCCGCGCCAGCGTCAGTACCAGGGCGGGGCGCAACGGCCGGTGGGTCAGGGTATAGGTGCGCAGGCCGAGCTCGAGGTCCTGACGCAGCTCGCCCAGTCCGAGGACAACCGAGCCCTCCAGTCGCCGATTGAACAGGCGGCGGTCGGTTGCGCCCACCCACATGCGGCCGCCGAGATCGTTGTCGTAGGCTATGCCGAGTGCGGCGAGCCGCCGATTGGCCGGCCGGACCTGGAGCCCCAGCACCACCGAGTCGGCCGTCCCGCTGGGCTGAAGCCAAACCGCGGTGAAGCCATCGTGCTTCCCGAGGCTGCGAAACCCTGCGCGAGTCGCCACCGGGTCGAGGAGGGCACCTTCCTCGAGCCGAAGGAGCTGGCGGATGAAGCCCTGTTCCGCCGGACTGCCACCCTGAGCACTGACCTGCGCAATCCGGGGAGACAGGGGGGTGGGGACCGGCGGAGACCGCAGCGGGTCGGCACAGGGGTCGTCCTTCAGCGCTTCGCGAGCCGCGTCGTAGCCACGCGCGATCAGAACCGAAACGGCCTGACTGGAGAAGTTGAGGCCGGTGTAGCCATCGACATCGGGACGGATGAAACGATCCGCCGGCCCGAGCACCGCTGGAGGCTGGGTGAAAAGGAAGCCGAGGAGCTGTTCGGCGAGGACGAGCGGGGAGCTCAGGTTCAGTGTGTCGGCGAGATGCTCGGTGGCATCGGAGACGATGACCCGCACGCCGCCCTCGCGCCGCGCGGTCTCGACCGGAATGTTGGCTACGAGCGCGCCATCGCCGAGGTAGCGGCCGTCCACCCGCTCGGGCTCGAACACCAGCGGTATCGACAGGCTGGCCCTGACGGCGCGGGCAAGATCGCCCCCCCGGAGCACGACCTCCTCCCGACCTCCCAGATCGGTGGCGACGGCGCGGAAGGGAATGGGGAGGGAATCGAAGTCCCCGCGCGCACGAAGATTGCCGCGGAGCATGGCGGTGTTGATGAGACCGTTGACCTCGGACTCACGGACAGCAGCACGCTGCAGGATGAAACCGCCCTCGCCCTGTTCCCAGACGACCAGCGGGAGTCGAGCACCGAGGGAGTGCGGCGTGCGCGGCTCGTACTGCCGGAACAGGTTGTTCAGGGAAAGCGAGCGGGCAAGTGAATCGATGTCCCGCCCGGCGTAGCCGCTGGCATACATGCCGCCGACGATCGCACCCATACTGGTCCCCACCACGAGATCGGGGCGGATCCCCAGGCTGTCCAGCACCCGGATCACCCCGATATGGGACATTCCCGCGCTTATTCATACCATCAACAAGATAGCCTAGTTATAGGCATCTCAACTTTGTCTAGATTTGATCCCGCCGCCTTGGCTACTATGGCGTAGCGAAACCAGTCTCGGATGCAGCGTTCTGCCTCCCACTGGTCAGTCGCGGAAGGAAAGAAGAGACATGCGTCCCCCCATGCAGAAACGTTCCCATGCGTTGCTCGTGCTGGCGCTGCTTTCAACGAGCGCCACGATCGCCCAGGCCAACCTGACCCCGGTCCTCCCGCCCTTCGGTGCAGAGGCGACACACTCCTCCATATTCTCGAATTACTACGGAGGCGTCTTTGCACCCGGACCCAATGGCGCGCCGGCCTACACCAATGGAACAATTACGGCCACGCGCGTGGATGACACCATCGGCAAGACGGGAATCGGAAACAAC
>JANOFA010000185.1:0-3921 GCA_031413355.1 Gemmatimonadota bacterium
CCGTGGTGGATCTGCGCGACGATCCGGGCGCGGTCTTTGAGGCGACGACCTACCCCGCCGTCATCATCGCCGCGCGGCGCGTCCCGCCGGCCGGCCACCGGCTGCGACTCACACTGGACCCATCCAGCGAGGCGACCCGGCCGCAGGCACTGCTCGGCACCGGCCCGTGGTTGTTAGGCACTCCGGCGACCATCGCAGCGGCCGAGCTGGCGCGCGCCGATCATCCCGCCGTGGGCGCCACCGGCGCCCCCCAGCTCGGCGTGAAGACCGGCGCCAATGCGGTGTTTCTGTCACCACCACCGGAGATCGAGGTCACGCTGGTCCGTCCGGCGCTGCGCGGGCGGGACATCCGACCCTTTCGTGCCCGCCCCGGCAGCCGGCTCCTCTTTGCCCATGACACCCGGGGGCAGGTCCTGCCCCGTCTGCCCGCTGCGGCGGCGCGGTATAACGCAGCCCATGCGCCACTGCTGCGCGCCCGGTCGGACTATCAGGTGGGGCCGCTGTGGACCCTCTTCCGCACCGGACCGGCGGTGGCGCCGTTCCGCGTGATCTGGGCCGATCTCGCGCTCCGACTCGAGGCCGTGGCCCTGACCGGCCCGGGCGACACCGCGGTCATTCCTCTCAACAGCTGCTACCTGCTGGCCCTGCCCGACGCCAGGCAGGCGCTGGCGCTCACCGCCTGGCTCAACTGCAGCTGGCTCCGCGCTCTCGCGCGGCTGGACGCCGATCCCGCCGCCGGCGGCTACGCCCGGTTCAATGCCCGGGTGGTCGCCGCCCTTCCGCTGCCCCACGGTGTGCTGCACGACTCCCGCCTCGTGGAGCTGGCGGAGCGCGGCGCCCGGGGCGATCCCATCCAGGAGGCGCTCGATGATCACGCTGCCGACCTGCTCGGTCTCTCCGCCGCATCTCGCACCGCGCTGGCCGGCGTGGCTGGCGTCAGCGCCGCGTCTCGTGGCCGAAGCACTCGTCTCGGTTGAGGACCCGCTCAGCACCGTGTTGCGGCTCGACCCCGTGGACGATCCCGCGGCGGTGGTCCGCTCGATGGCGCGTGCCGTGGCCCCGGTTGAATTGGCGGTGGAGCCACCGGCGTGGCTGTGGCCGGACCAGGTCAGGAGTTTCCGCCGCTGTCTCGCCGCAGTGACCCGCCATGGCGGTGCGCTGCTGGCCGACCCGGTGGGCAGCGGCAAGACCTGGATCGCGCTCGCCGTCGCCCGACAGCTGCAGGGCCGGCGGCCAGCGACCGCGATCGTCCCGGCGGTGCTGGTGCCACAATGGGCCCGCACCGCAGAGCGCGCCGGTGTCGCGCTGGTGCTGGTGTCGCACGAATCGGTGAGCCGCGGGCGGCTGCCACCGGACGACACCACCATGGTGCTGATCGACGAAGCACATCACCTCCGGCACCCGGATACGCACCGTTATCACCACCTGGCTCCGTGGCTCGTGGGCCGGCGGACACTCCTGCTCACCGGGACGCCGGTGGTGAACCGGCTCGAGGATCTGGCGCACCAGCTCCTGCTGGTCCTGCGGGACGATGCGCTCAGCCTGCGCGGCGTCCCCAGCCTCATGGCCGCGCTGTCGGCAAGACCGATGGAACCGGCGCCGCCGGCGCTAGGCGACCTCGTCTTCCGCCGCCCGATGCCGGAGGCGCAGCCAGCGCGATCGGCACGCGACCTGTCGCCGCCGCTCTCCGCCGATGAGTCGGCGCTGCTCCAAAGGGTCGATCGCCTTGGCCTGTCGCGAGACCGGGGCATCGCCGCGCTGATCCGGGTCCAGCTCTGGCGCGCGCTGGCGTCGAGCCCCGCCGCGCTCCGCGTCGCGCTGCAGCAGTACCTCACCCTCCTGCAGCAGGCCCGTTCGGCACGCGCCGCTGGCCGGCGCCTGACCCGTCAATCGCTGGTGGCCCAGCTGGGCAACGCGCCCGAACAACTGCTGCTGTGGGGCTTGCTCCCGGACAGCGGCGGCACGCTGGATCTGCGGTTGGGCGACACCGACGCCGTCACGCGCCTGCTGGGCGCGACGACAACGCTCGCCGAGACACCCCGCCTCGCCGCGCTTCGTGCGCTGCTTCACGACGCCCCGCCCACCCTCGTCTTCACGACCAGCCGCGCGACACTGATTTGGCTCAGAGACGCATCAGCCGATCTGCGTCCCGCGTGGATGTCGGGAGAGAACGCCGGGATCGGCCGGACCCGGCTGCCCCGACGGGCCGTGCTCGACTGGTTCGGCCCCGCTCCCCCGGCACCGCCGGGGACACTGCGACCACCTGCCATCCTGCTGGCGACGGATGTCGCCGCCGAAGGCCTCGACCTGCAGCGGATCGAGCGGGTGATTCACTGGGATCTGCCGTGGACCAGCGTGCGACTCGACCAGCGGGAGGGACGCGCAGTCCGCCTCGGCTCGCGCGCCTCGATTATCGAGACCATCCGCTTCCTGCCCCCAGCCGACATCGAATCGCGGCTGTGTCAGGCGGGGCGCATTGGCCGCAAGCGACAGCTGGGCGTCACCGCCGGACTGAATGATTCCGACGGCTGGCTGTTCCGCTGGCGGGCGGAACTCGGTGAGAAGTGTCGCGCGGGGCTGGCAACAGCTGGTGTCGTCGCGGTCCAGGGAACACCGTCAGGCTGGCTGATCGCCCTCGCGCTGGATCGACTGACGGAAATCGGCGCGGCACCCGCCGAGCTGCTGTGGCTGGGCGACGATGGCATCGTGGCCGACCGGCCCGAAGTGGTCATCCCACGGCTCCTCGCAGCCGCTGATGCACCACTCCTGCTGCACGACCGCCCCTGCCCGCAGGCCCAGCAGCGGACCCTGCTGCCATTCATTCGTGCCCGATTGCAGCAGGCGTCCGGCGGTGCATGGTGCAGACCACAGCACCCGCTGGCCCAGCGGCAGGGGCTGGCGGCGCTGCGCCGGCTCGGCCGTCAGGCGGCGGCGGCTCGGGACCCCGTGCGGCTCAACCGGATCGAGCGCGGCATTGCGTGGCTCGGCGGCGGGCTCAGGGCCGGGGAGCTCCTCCTGCTCGAGGCAGCATTGACCGGTGGTGATGCGGAGCTGGTGGCGCTGGTCACGCGCATGGCCACCACGCGCGGCGGCTCGGCGCGGGGCACCGTCGCGTTGCTGCCCCGGCTCGCGGGGATTGTGCGGGTAGGTAGCTTCCGGCCATGCCATCCATCCGCACCGTGCTGTTCGACCTCGACGGCACCATCATCGACAGCATCGCCCTCATTCTCGCCAGCTATCGCCACACCCTGACCGCGCACGGCTTCGCACAGATCGCCGACGCCGACTGGATGCGCGGGGTGGGCACCCCGCTCCGGGTGCAGCTCAAGCCCTGGGCCCGGTCGCCGGAACACCTGGTGGAGCTCGCGCTTACCTACCGCGAACACAACCTGGCGCATCACGACCAGATGATCACCGCCTATCCCGGAGTGGTGGAGCTGGTGCGACAGATCCAGGGCCGCGGCCTCGCCACCGGTGTGGTCACCAGCAAGAATCGCGAGGGCACCAGGCGGGGGCTGGCGCTGGTGGGACTGGACGAGACCTTCGATGTATTGGTCTGCGCCGACGACGTGGTGCAGCCGAAGCCGCATCCCGAGCCAGTCCTCAAGGCGGTGGCCCAGCTCGGCGCCGATCCCGCGACAACACTCTTCGTGGGCGACAGCATCCACGATCTGCACTCCGGCCGGGCCGCGGGCGTGCTGACCGGCGCGGTGCTCTGGGGGCCTTTCGGGCGGGCGGAGCTGGAGCCGGCCAACCCGGACTTCTGGTTCAGCGATGTGGCGGAGATGGGGAGGCTGGTGGTTGGCGGGGAGTAGGCGGTTGGGCGGGTAGGTCCGGCCTCCGTGCCGGACGGGCGGTTGGGCGATTAGGCGATTGGGCGGGTAGGTCCGGCCTCCGTGCCGGACGGGCGGTTGGGCGATT
>JANOFA010000186.1:0-1434 GCA_031413355.1 Gemmatimonadota bacterium
CACGGCACGCGGAACCGAGGGGCGCCCTCGCTGAGGAACGGTGTGGACACCACAGGATGAACGAGCTGCCCCCCGACCCGGTAACCTACGACGCGTCCCCATCCTCGCCACCTCCCACTTTGGAGATACAAGGATGACAGCGCGTGGTGATGGCTGACTGCTTTGCTCCAACGGCCAACGGCTGACGGCTGACGGCTGATGGCTGACGACCCATCCTACCGCTTCCGCGGCAAGACCGGCAACTCTTTCGTCATGATGTCGAGTTCGTCTCGCCTCGCGAGCCGCGGCAGCGTGGCATCATGTTCCTCCGCCGGCGACCAGGCCGTCACCACCGCCGCCGGCAGCAGGTGGCGGATCGAATTGGCATAATACTCGAGCAGCGGACGCTCGGAGGGCAGGATGACGAGGTCATCACGCTGCAGGATGACCAGGCGCCGCATGCGGAACATCCGCCAGGCCCGCTCCCATACCTCGGTCACCGGGAGCTCGCCATGCATCACCTGCGCCTTGCGGGCTTCCAGCTGATCTCGCAGCTGTTCCATCCGCTCAAGCAGTCGTGCCCGGCTCACGACACTTCCGCCAAACGAGAGCAGCGCCGCCGCCGCCAGCGGGACCGGGGTCACCGGAATCACCGCGCCAATCCTCTCGAGCGCCGACTCGGCGAGGCGCTGCACCGCCGGGAGCCGCTCCGCCTTGGGCCACCGTAGCGTGCCCGCCGATTCCGACGCGAGCCACGCGCGCGCACTGAGTGGCGTCCCGAAGGTCACCGCCACCCGCCCGTAACGCCGCAGCTGGCCGGTGAACAGCCGTACCAGATTCCAGCCGAGGTAGTTGAGCACCCCGCCGAACTGGGTCCAGCGCCCGGGACGCTTCCCCCCGACGATGCGCTCCCGGATGAGCGATCGGTCCTCCAGCACACGGTCGTAGTTGATCCCGACCGGCACCAGCCAGATATCGCGATCGAACGCCGGATCATCCAGCGTCCGCACGATGTAATCGAGCAGCCCGATCTTCACCGGCCGGAGTGCGCCATCGCGACTCAACCCCCCCTCGGGGAAGATGCCCTGCGTCACTCCGTGCAGCGTGATCAGCTGGACGTAGCGCTCCAGCACCGTGTGGTACAACGGCTCGCGGAACTGGCGCCGGATGAAGTAGCTGCCGAAGCTCTTGAACACGAACTCGAGCGGCCAGATCCGGGCCCACTCGCCCACCGCGTAGCTGATGCTGACCATCTTGGCGAGCACGTAGGCGACCACGACGTAGTCGGCGTTGCTCCGGTGGTTCATGAGGTAGACGACCACATCCCGCCGGGGAATCGCGTCGATGGCCGCCTGGTCCTTGGCGGTGACCGTCACCTTGTAGAGCAGGTGGATCGTTAGCCGAGCCAGACTGTACCCGATGCGGTAGTACGACAGCACATTGAAGAAGGGGACA
>JANOFA010000187.1:0-2934 GCA_031413355.1 Gemmatimonadota bacterium
GCCCTACAGCATGTCGGTGACACTGATGAACGATTCCACCTACGTCTTCGCGGTTGCGGCACTCGATTGCTCGCCGGCGGAGTCTCCCCTCGTCACGAGCGCCGCGACCCGGCTGCAACCATGAGCACACACCGTTCCCCGCTGGAGGCCCCAATGCGCTTCGCCCGCGTGAGTAATGAGCGAGGAATCGCACTCCTGCTCACCGTGCTTCTCGCCCTGATGGTGGCGGGAATGGCGGTCGGCATGATTCTCATGATGAGCAATGCCAACCTCATCTCGCGCTTTCATTCCTCCGAAGCGATCATGACGATGGCCGCCGACGCGGGACTGGAGAAGGGGCGCGACACCCTCAATGGCACACCCAATATCGTGCCGGCGGGTTCAGGGTTCGACACCCTCGAATTGAATGCCACCGTGCTGGACGCCACCGGCGCCGTGATCCCGGGCTTCACCCGTTCGACCTACGTCGGGGAGAACGGCGACACGACGGGTCAGTTCGGCAACTTTGCCAGCATCATCTCCGAAGTGCGGACACCGCGCGGCGCAGTGGTGGTCCGGCGGATGCAGCTCAGGCAGGATCCGTTCAGCCGCTTTGCCCGGTTCTTCAATACCTGGAGCTGCTGCTCATGGGGTAACACCGAGGTGGCCAACGGTCCGGTCCATTCCAACCAGGGGATGGCGCTGCAGACCGGCGCGCCAGGCGCCACCTTCAATGGTGTGGTGACGACGGTTGGGGCCATCAGCAACCAGGCCAGCGGGAACTGGAATGGCGGCGTGACCACCGGCGTCGCGCCCATCACATTTCCCACGATCACCACCCTGACCAACATGCAGGCCTACGCCACCGCGGGTAACATGAACATCGTGGGGTACCCCACCGCGGCCGCGTTCGATCCGGATACTCGTATCGAGTTCGTCGTCCTGGATCTCAACAATGACGGCCAGCTCACCGCGGCCAACGAGGGCTACTTCCGCGTATGGAAAACGTCCGCCGGCGGAACGGCGGCAGACAAGCGCAAGTATGTGACCTCGCGGCCCTGGCTCCCGACCCTGCCGGGCGGCATGCCGAACGCGAGTGGAGGCGCCGGAGCGGGCAATCTCGTGCCGACCAACACGACGGATCCCAACCTGTACTCGCCCAACTGTGGCGGCACAGCGCCGTCCATCAACCGCTGGATGCGGGCCGACACCATCATGTCGGCGACCTTTCAGCCAGCACTCGGCGCGGGCGACAACATCCCTCCGCTCACGGTGCCCGCGGCCGCTCGAGTCGCCGAGGCCCGCAACGCGCTGAACAGTGGAACGCGGCAGTGCTTCCTGGGCGGCGACCGCCGCTTGCGTCCCACTGCGGCCGGCGTGGGACAGTGGATTATCACCGACCAGTACGGCGCGTGGCAGAACTGGGCTGGATATGGCGGTGCGGCTCCTGCCGCACTGGTCAACTTCTTTACCGCGAATGTCGGCGGTCAGAATCCGATGGATGTGAGTGTAGCGAGCGCGAGTGCGCTGGCGTTGACCTTCTGGCCGCTGAGCCGGGCGCAGAACATCAACTTCCAGGGCGTGGTCTTCGTCACCGGCAGTGTCGCCATCAGCGGCCAACTGCGTGGCCGCCTCACCGTGGTCGCCACCGGCAATATCGTGCTGGCCGATGACATCACCTACGTCACACCTCCCAGCAGCCCGAATTGCAATGATATCCTTGGCCTGATCACCACGAATGACGCGGTGATCGAGAACAACAGCGTGAATACACCGTTCCGGGTCAAGAACAACTGGACGGTCCGGTTTGATGACACCCCTTCCGAGACATGGCACGCTTTCATGCTTACCCTGGGCAATTTCCAGGGTGAGACAATTTCCGGTGACCCTGCGGCCGTGGCGCCGGAGAACTGTGGCGCCAAGAGCCGCGGCTGCAAGTCAATCGTCGGTGGCACCATTCAGCAGGGCGTCTCCGGCACCTTCAGCGGCGGCAGCGGCTGGGCGGAGCAGGACACCTGGGATAGCTGCGGTACCCGCAATCCGCCGCCCTTCTACCCCACCACGGGGCGGTACTCGAAGAACCGGTACTACGAAATCGATCCGGTCAACTTCAACGTGGCGGCGTGGTACGCGGCGAATCAGTAGACTGCAGGCGGTGGGCGGTAGGGAGTAGGCGGTCGCGAGCAGGGAGTAGCACGAGAGCCGGGAGAGTTCCACAAGGAACTTTCCCGGCTTTGTCTTTCTCACGCATCCCCATCACCAACCGCCCAACCGCCTAACTGCCTGCTCCACCCCGCCGCAACACATCCGCCACAATCAACTCCCCATGCCCCCGCGCGTTCTCGATGAACAGCCGGTTGGCATCCTTCCCGCTCGCCATGACGCCGGCCAGATAGCAGCCCGTCACCGGTGTCATCATCGTGGCCTCATCATGCGCCGCGATCCCCGTCTCCTGATCCACCGGCACGCCGAGGCGCTCCAGGAGGCTGGTATCGGCGTGATAGCCGGTCATGGCCAGGATATGATCGGCCGGAAAACGCTCAGTCCTGCCGGTCACTTCCGAGCGCACCTCCACCGCTTCCGGTGTGATCCGGGTGACGCGGGACTGCCAGGAGGTCAGGATACTCTCCTCCCTGACGCGATTCGTGATGTCCGGCAATACCCAGGGCTTTACGTTCCGGCCGAACCCCTCGCCCAGGTGCACCAGCCGCACCCTGGCACCGGCGCGCCAGCACTCGAGGGCCGCATCCACCGCACTATTGCCCGCTCCGATGACCACGACATCCTGACGCCAGTGCCGGTGCCCCTCGGAGAAGTAGTGGGCCACATGGGGCAGCTCCTCACCCGGAATACCGAGCAGATTGGTTCAAGCGCCTGATCAACCTAGTTCGTAGTGCGTAAAAACAAAATCGAGGAGAACCATCATGTTGAACATCGTCCGCTTTGAGCAAAACA
>JANOFA010000188.1:0-6592 GCA_031413355.1 Gemmatimonadota bacterium
GCTACGTCGAGCCCGCGCTGGCCGCGCTGCCGGCCGACCAGCGCTTCCAGTTCGAACGCCACGGCTACTTCGTCACCGACCGCCAGGACCACCGGCCGGAGCAGCCGGTGTTCAACCGTCCACCTGCTCGTTCGCCAGCACGGTCTTGCAGGTGGGGCACCAGTTGACCGCCGCCGCCTTCTTGTAGGCCTTCCCCGCCTTGAGCAGCTGCAGAAAGATCCATTGGGTCCACTTGTAGTACGACGGATCCGTCGTCGAAAGGGAGTGGCGCCAGTCGAACATGCCGCCCACCCGCTCCAGCTGGCGGCGGAAGTTGGCAATGTTGCGGGGGATCAGCTCGGCGGGATGCAGGCCGACCTTGATAGCGTAGTTCTCGCTGTGAATCCCGAACGCGTCATAGCCGATCGGCTCGAAAACGTCATACCCCTGCAGCCGCTTGAACCGGCCATACACATCGCTGCCGGTAAAGGCGAACATGTTCCCGACATGCAGCCCCTCGGCGGAGGGATAGGGGAACATCATCAGGTTGTAGAACGGCCGGGTGGCGCGGTCGAGATCCGGCTGATTGGTGCCACGCTCGGCCCAGCGGGCGCGCCACTTGGCTTCGACCTGTTCGGGCCGGTAGTTGTCAGGGACGGTGTCGGTCATAGGGGCGGGAATCTAAGGGGGGAGGGAGGAGGGAGCAGGGAGGAGGCGGTAGGCGGTAGGCGGTAGGCGCGGCGAAGGTCACCTGCGCCCACCGCCCATCGCCCATCGCCAGCTGGTGCTCACTTGCCCGAGGCTCTCTCCCGCCCCTAACTTCACCCTGTTCCTTCCTCTCCCCGCTGAGCCCCCGACATGGCCGACGAACGCCGCACGTTCGTGCAACGGATGTACCTCACCGCCGGGGTCCTGCTGGTTGCCCTCGGCGCTGTGCTGATCGGGACCATCTGGCTGCTCTATGAGCGCCAGTCGGGCGGCACCAGCTTCTGGACCGCCGCAGCGGTGGGCCTCGTGGTGTACCTGATTCTCGGCGGATTGGTGATCGGGTTCGCGGTGAGCTGGACGGTGCGCTCCCTCCTGCGCCCGCTGGGCAACACCATCGTGGTGGCCAGCCGGGTCGCGCAGGGCGATCTCACCGTGTCGCTGGGCTCGATCGGCAGTCATCAGGCGGACGGCCTGACCGAGTCGGTGGGTACGATGGTGCGCCAGTTGCGCACCCTGGCGGTTTCGATTCGTGGCAGCGCGCAGGAAGCGGCCGCGATGGCGCACGAGATCTCGAGTTCCACCCAGCAGATGAGCGCCTCCACCGAGGAGGTCTCCGGGACCTGCAACGACCTCACTGAACGGGCCACCAAGCAGGCCGCCCTGGTGCGCAGTGCGACCGAGGACGCCGCCAAGATCCTGGAGATCTCCTCCGGCCTGGCGACCAGCGCGGGCGAAGCCGCCGAACGCAATGCCGCGCTCTCCCGGATGGCGCGGGAACATCGTGACGAGCTCGACACCAGCACTGCGGAACTGCAGCGATTGTCGGAAGAGATCGAGCGGGGCACGGAGGAAGCGGCGGCACTTGCCACCGCCTCGGAGGAGATCGGGAAGTTCGTCGCCCAGACCAAGATGATCGCCCGCCAGACGCACATGCTCGCGCTCAACGCGGGGATTGAGGCGGCGCGCGCGGGGGCTGAGGGCAAGGGATTCGCCGTGGTGGCGGAAGAGGTGCGAAAGCTCGCGGGGCAGGCGGCACAGGCCGCCACGCTCACCAGTGAAACCGTCCGCACCGTGCAGGACCGGGTCACCACCGCACGGGAGCGGCTCCTGCGCCTGGCGCAGGGCGGGCAGACCGCGCGCGCGACCGCGCACAAGGCGGCGGAAGGACTGACCCGTCTCGCCGCCGAAGCCCAGCAGACCGATCAGTGGAGCCGGCAGATCAGCGAGTCCTCGGGCGAGGTGCGCACACTCATCGGCGGGATCGCCAGCCGGATGCAGGAAATCTCCAGCGGCACGGAGGATGTGGCGGCGGCGGCAGAGGAAATCGCCGCGAGCGCGCAGCAGCTATCCGCCTCCACCGAACAGGTCGCGGGATCGGCACACACGCTGGCGGAGACGGCGCAGGGGCTGTTTGCGCAGGTGGGGAAGTTCAAGGTCGAATAGACCGAAAAGGGGCGTGGGAACTGCAGCGCGCCACCGCCGATGGTCCCGCAGTGCCACTACTCCTTATTCCCTTCTCCCTGCTTCGGCTCCCGGTCCACCGCCGCCAGCATCGCAGCGCATTCAGTGAGGGTCATCTCCCCCGCATGATCCACCCGCCGCAGCCGACCGGCGCTTCCACTGAATGACAACCAGCTGACCGTTGCCGCGCGGCGCCCGGGCACCGCGATGAGCGAGACATCGCCCTGCTCCGCCACCCACCGTTCCACCATCCCGCGCAGCCGCGCATGCCGTTCCCAGCGCGATGCCAGTCCTTCCTCCCCAATGATGCGGCTGAGCTGATCCTCGACCGCCCGGGACAGCGCACCGGCCAGCGGTGCCAGCATGCGCCCCTCGACCGCGGCGGCATGATGGGCCACAAGATCGAGCAGACGGCCGCGCCCGGTCTCGCTGCGCGCCCGCTCCACCATCCGCGGTGATGTCGAAACGAAGCACACGCCATGGGGCATGCCGAGCGTCGCATCGCCAGAGGCGAGGACGGTATCGAGGGCCCACCGATCGGTCTCAAGCTGGCTGGCGCCGAGGGAGAACGATGCATCCACGAAGAGATGGATGTGCTTTCGGGTGCGCAGCATGTCGGCCAGTTCGGCCAGCGGCGCCTCCGTGCCGGTGGTCGATTCCACATGGGCGACGACGACGGTATCCACCTCCGGTCCCTGCAGAAATCGCAGCAGCTGCGCCTGCTCCACCTGGCGGCCGGGCGGCACCATCACCCGCAGCACCTCCTTGCCCAGCGACTCCGCCGTGGCGGCCAGCGCCTCGCCGTCGGCACCGGCGACCAGCACCAGCGCACGATGCTCGATCGCGGCGTCGAGACAGATCTCCCGCGCCATGGCGCCCGGGACGGCAAGTGTCGCCACCGGATGCACCGTCCGGAACAGCGCGCGGAGCATGGGATCGATGCGGACGACAAACGACGGATCAGTCTCCGCCTCTGCTCCCCGCAGGCTGCCGCTCATGGCGCCGAACGCGCCATGGGTCCGGCCCGGAACGACACATGGTCGGTCTCACCGGTGCCGCCGAGCGAGACATGACCGGCGCCGAGATCGGCGAGCGGCTGGAGGACGAACCACGCGGTGGCGAACAGCGGCGCGAAGCGCGAAGCAGGCAGGTGATGCGGCATGAGGCTCGGCGGATGCAGGGGCGGCGAGGCGTGGGCACCGTGGAGGAAGTCGATGCTCCGGGGAAGGTAGGAATCCCCAGCGGGGACGGCAAGTTGACAGAAGCGATCACGAGTGCCTAAATCCCTCCCGTCCTGCAGGCTTTCCTCCCCGCCGGAGTTCTCGTGTCAGATGATCTCTCCCGTCGTGATTTTGTGGGCCGGACCGGTGCAGCCCTCGTTGCCGGTGCGGGGGCGCATAGCCTGCGTGGGACGTTGCCCGGTGCGCCGGCGCTGCATCTGCGTGGGCCCAGCCGCGCGGCGGCGGTCGCCTCCTCCAACGCCATCCGGGGCATCACGCAGGCGGTCCCGTTGGTCGAGGCTGGCGCCGACACACTCGATGCCGCGGTCGAAGGGGTGAAGATCCAGGAGCTCGACCCGCTGGATGATTCAGTGGGCTACGGCGGACTCCCCAACGAGGAGGGTGTGGTGCAGCTCGACGCCTCCTGCATGCACGGGCCCACCAAGCGTGCGGGGGCGGTGGCGGCACTTGAGGGAATCAAGACGCCAAGCGAAGTGGCGAAGCTGGTGCTCAAGTACACCAATCACATCCTCCTCGTCGGTGCGGGAGCAAAGCGGTTCGCACTCTCCTATGGCTTCAAGGAGGAGGCCCTGCTGACCGACGCCAGCCGGGAGAAGTGGCTGCATTGGCGGGCCAACCGGGGCCACGAGGATGACTACCTCGACGTGGCGGACACCGATCAGCTGGTGGCGCGACCGACCGGTACCTGCAATCTGTGCATCATCAATCGCAACGGCGATGTCTCCTCGGTGACCACGACCAGCGGCCTGGCATGGAAGATTCCGGGCCGGGCGGGCGACAGTCCGATTGTCGGCGCGGGGCAGTACACCGACAACGAGATCGGGGCAGCAGGCTCCACCGGACTCGGCGAAGCCAATATCATGGTCTGTGGCGGCTTCCTCACCGTGGAGCACATGCGCCGGGGCATGCAACCGACCGACGCCGCGCTCGCGACACTCAAGCGGGTCGTCGCCATGACGATGCCCCGCCGGCTCCATCCCAACGGTCGACCAAAATTCCAGCTGAACTTCTACGCCCTCAACAAGCGGGGCGACGTCGGCGCCGCTTCGATCTATCCGAGCCGCTATGCCGCGGCGGACGCCAGCGGCGTCTCGGAGCGCGACACGGCTTTCCTCTACGATCGGCCCCTGTGATGCCCATCGATGACGTCATGACGCCTGCCATGCCCCGATCGCACCGGGCGCCCCGCGCCTTCGGCCTCACTTGCCTCATGCTGCTCGGCGCCGTGCTGGCCCCTGGCACCGGCGTCGCCCAGAGCGACTCGACCGCCGCCACACCCGTGGAGGAAGCGGGCGAGCCCTGGCGCGACAGCTTCTATCCCTACTTTCCCGCGCTGGGCAACAACTTTCCGCTGATCGGGTTGCATCTCGAGTGGCGCCGGGCGGCGGACTATTTCGCCCGGACGCCGTACTCGGGGTTGTTTTCCGTTGACCTGGCCACCGGATTCACCGGGGCGCGCATGGCAGTCGCGCGGCTGCACGCCCCGCTGCTGTGGAACGACTGGCGGCTGGCCGCCACCGCCGGCACCACCCGTGAGTCGCGGCTGGGCTATTTCGGACTTGGCAACAACACCAGCTTCGACAGCAAGCTGATCACCGATAGCCAGCCGCACTTCTACGAGGCCATGCGGACCCGCTACTTCGGGCAGGCGGAGCTGTCGCGTCGGCTGATCGGTCCGGTCTGGATTGCGGGGGCGGCGGGCTTGGAGTACAGCAACCTGAGGGACCTCTCCGGACCCTCGCGCTTCCGCACCGACTTCGGCACCGCCGACGTCTCCGACACCGACCTCCGAGGCCGAGTCACCCTGGTGCTGGACCTGCGGGACAACGAGTTCAACACCACCCGCGGCATTTTCGGGCAGGCGTCGGTTGGTGGCGGAACCGGAGGCGACGGTTACAGCCGTATCAGCGCCGATCTGCGCGGCTACGTTCCGGTGAGAGAGGGCACAGTGCTCGCCCTGCGGATGGCGGGGTCGGCGATGTCCCAAGGGGCGCCGCTCAACGCGCGCTACGAAATGCCCGCGTGGGAAACTGATGTCCCGGTGCTCGGCGGCACCTTTAGCAACCGCGGGTTGATCTTCCAACGGCTGGCAGGACGCAGCGTGCTCTTCGCCAACGCCGAGGTGCGGCATGACCTGCTCAGCCTGGGTGACCTGGGCGCGTTCACGCTGCTCGGCTACTTCGACGCGGGGCGGGTGTTCGAACTGGAACAATTCTCGCTCACGACCGAGGACATGAAGCTCGGCGCCGGTGGCGGGCTGGCGATCCGGATCATGCGCTTCGCGATCTGGACCTTCACCTTCGGCGGTGGACCGGACGGGTTCCAGTTCAATGCCGGGAGCGGCTGGAGCTTCTGAGCAGCCTTACCGATCGCGCCGCGGCACCGCCGGTCTGGGTGCGGCCCGATCCGGCGCTCGCCGCCGCGGGCATCGAGGGCGAGATGGTTGTCGCGCGGGTACGACTGCTCGCGATGGCGCTGCTGCTGATCTCGCCCATCTGGAACATCGTCCACCACCCGCAGCAGCCGATCCATCGCACCGGCTTCGCCGTGACCGTGGTCGCCGCCTTCGCCGCGCTGGGCATCTGGCAGGTTCTCCGTCGCGGGCGCTGGCGGCCGTGGATCGGCTTCGTCTCAAGCGCGTTCGACGTCTCGATGGTGACCACGGCACTGGTCACCTTCCTGATTGTCGGGTCACCGCTGATCGCGCTCAACTCGAAGGTCACCTTCGAGATGTACTTCCTGGCCATTCTCGCCACCAGCCTGCGCTACGATGCGCGCATCTGCATCGTGGTGGGCCTCCTGACCCTTGCTCAGTACGGCGGCCTCTGGGCCTGGGCCGCCACCCATTACAACCTGCACGATCCGAGATATGTCGGCGACGCGGGATCCTATTTGGCCGTGGATCTGTTCACCCGCCTCATCCTGCTGGCGCTCGCCACCATCCTGGCCGTCACGATCGTGCGCCGAGCCCAGCGACTGCTGTACCTCGCATCGCGCGACCGGCTGACGGGGCTGTTCAATCGGGGCCACTTCGATGGGGCACTCGGCGCTGCGATCGACGGCGCCGCACGCGATGGGCAGCCGCTCTCGCTGGCGCTCCTGGATATCGATCACTTCAAGCAGATCAATGACGATCACGGGCATGCCCTGGGCGACCGCGTCCTGTGCCAGGTAGCCGATCGGCTGGTCCGCGCGATGCGGCG
>JANOFA010000189.1:0-7643 GCA_031413355.1 Gemmatimonadota bacterium
GATTACGACGTGCGGAAGGACCGGCCCTATCTGGGCTACGAGACCTACGACTTCGACGTGCCCGTCGGCGAGCATGGCGACATCTACGACCGCTACCGGGTGCGGCTCGAGGAGATGACCCAGTCGACCCGGATCCTGGAGCAGGCGCTCGACCGGCTCGAGCGGCTGCGGGGTGCGCCGATCAACGTGGCCGATCCCCGGCTCATCCTGCCGCCCAAGTCCCGGGCGATGAGCGACATGGAAGCGATGATCTTCCACTTCAAGCAGGTCATGGAGGGGATTCGCGCTCCGGTCGGTGAGGCGTACCTCGGGGTGGAGAACCCCAAGGGCGAGCTGGGCTACTATTTCGTCTCCGACGGCAGCGCCAAGCCGGTCCGCTGGCGGATCCGCCCGCCCTCGTTCATCAACCTCGCCGTCCTGCCCAAACTGTGCCAAGGCGTGCTGCTCTCCGACGTCATCGCCATCAACGCATCTATCGACATCGTGATGGGAGAGATCGACCGATGAGTGCGACGGAGCTCGACTATCGCCCGGTCTTCGTCGGGCCAGGCAAGGCCAGGCTCGAGGCCCTGTTCCCCAACTATCCCACCAAGATGTCCTGCCTCCTGCCGGCACTCTGGCTGGTGCAGGAAGCCCGGGGCTGGATCTCCGACCCGGCCATCGCGGAAGTTGCCGAAGTGCTGGAGCTGACACCGGCCTACGTGAAGGGCGTGGTGTCGTTCTACACGATGTACCACCGCCATCCGGTCGGCCGCCACTTCATCCAGGTCTGCACCACCTCGCCGTGCAACATCTGCGGCGCCGAAGATGTGGTGAAGGCATTCCTGCAGCACACCGGGTGTGGTGAACTGGGCAGCACCAGTCCCGATGGGCGCTTCACCATCATCGAGGTCGAGTGCCTCGGCGCCTGCGGCTTCGCGACGCCGGTGCTGATCAACGATGACTTCATCGAAGGGGTGACGCCGGAACGTGTGGCCGGCATCCTCCAGGGGTACAAGTAATGGGCTTTCCGCATCTCAGTCACCCGAAGGAAACGCCCGTCCTCTCCAGGTACTTCGGGGACGCCGGCGCGCGCACCTTCGAGGGCTGGATCAAGCGCGGCGGCTATGAGGGCCTGAAGAAGGCACTCGGCATGACCCGCGAGCAGGTGATCGAAGAGGTGAAGGTCTCGGGGTTGCGCGGTCGGGGCGGGGCGGGCTTTCCCACCGGGCTGAAGTGGTCGTTCATGCCGAAGGAAGTCACCAGGCCGCACTATCTCGTCTGCAATGCCGACGAGTCGGAGCCCGGCACCTTCAAGGACCGCGAGATCCTGCGGTGGACGCCGCACCAGCTCATCGAAGGCTGCGCCATCGCGGCGCATGCCATCGGCGCGGAGCGGATCTATATCTACGTCCGCGGCGAGTTCACCCACGAGCACAAGATCCTTACCGCGGCGGTCGAGGACGCGTACAAGAACGGCGCCCTCGGCGGCAGCGTCTTCGGCTCCGGGCGACGCATCGACGTCGTGATCCATCGCGGGGCGGGGGCGTACATCTGCGGCGAAGAGACCGCGATGATGAACTCCATCGAGGGCAAGCGCGGCAATCCGCGGATCAAGCCGCCATTCCCCGCCGTCGCCGGCCTCTGGGCCTCTCCCACCACGATCAACAACGTCGAGACGCTGGCTGCCGCGGTGCACATTCTCCAGCGCGGCGCCGAGTGGTACAAGGGCCTCTGCCTGGGGAATCCGAAGAGCACCGGCACCAAACTCATTTCCGTCTGCGGCCATGTGCAGCGGCCCGGCAACTACGAAATCACGATGGGCACCCCCATGACCGATCTCATCTTCGAGATGGCGGGCGGGATGCGGCCCGGCCGAACGCTCAAGGCAGTGATTCCCGGCGGCTCCTCGGTGCCGATCATGACCGCCGACGAGATCCAGGGCTGCCAGATGGACTACGAAGGCATCGTCGCCAAGGGCTCGATGCTCGGCTCGGGCGGGATGATCGTCATGGACGATTCCACCGACATCGTCTACCAGGTGATGCGGCTGGCGAAGTTCTACGCCCACGAGTCCTGCGCCCAGTGCACCCAGTGCCGCGAGGGCACGGCATGGACCACCCGGATACTGGAGCGGATCCTGGCGGGTCAGGGCAAGCCGGAGGACCTCGAGCTCCTGCTGGATCTGGCCGACAACATGACCGGCAAGACCATCTGTGTGCTGTCCGATTCCTGCGCCGCCCCGGTGGTGAGCGCCATCAAGAAGTTCCGCGGCGAGTTCGAGGTGTATCTCAGCCGGTCGCGGCAGCGGAGCATGGTTGCGGTGTAGGAGCGGTAAGCATTCAGCAATCAGCGGCTGATCGCCGATACCGAACCGCTGATTGCTTATTGCTGATCGCTTAACGCTTATTGCTGAACGCTTCATGCCTAATGCTACTGTCCAACGGCCATATTTGATGCCCCAAGATCTCGTCACCGTCACCATCGACGGCACGCAGCTGCAGGTCCCCAAGGGCACCTCGATCATCGAGGCGGCCAAGCAGGCGGGCGTGCTCGTGCCGCACTACTGCTACCACCCCTCGCTGCCCTCGCCGGCGGTTTGCCGGATGTGCCTGGTGGAAGTGGAAAAGGCGCCCAAGCTCATGCCGGCCTGCGTCACCACCGTGACCGAAGGCCAGGTGGTCCACACCGACAGCGAGCAGGCACGGAAGGCGCGCACCAGCGTGCTCGAATTCCTGCTGATCAATCACCCGCTCGACTGTCCCATCTGCGATCAGGCCGGCGAGTGCGAGCTGCAGGATTATGTCTTTCAGGAGGGGCAGGGGGCGACCCGCTACAGCGACTACGCCAAGCGGTACAATCCGGTCGAGGACTTCGGGCCGGACGTGCTGTACGTGCCCAACCGCTGCATCCTCTGCACCCGCTGCGTGCGGTTCATGGATGATGTGGCCGGGGCACCGGTGCTCAATGTCTCCGAGCGCGGCGACCGGGCCTTCATCGGGATCGATGAGCACCAGCTGCTGGATCACCCCTGGGCCGGCAACGTGGTCGACCTCTGTCCGGTCGGGTCGCTCATCTCCAAGGACTTCCTGCACAAGGCGCGGGCCTGGGACCTCGACAAGACGGCCAGCATCTGCACCGGTTGCAGCCAGGGCTGCAGCGTCATGATCGACACCCGCGACAACACCGTCGTCCGCCTCCGCCCCCGTCCGAACCTCGATGTCAACCGGCATTTCATGTGCGACACTGGCCGGATGAACTATCGCTGGATGAACCGGGGTGACCGGATCGAGGCGCCGCTGGTGCTGGATGGCAACCGGCATGTCGCGACCGATTGGGATCCCGCGCTCACCCGCCTGCGCGAACTGGTGCAGCGCAGTACATCGACCGTGCTCCTCGCCTCCGCCGGCGCTTCCCTGGAATCGCTCGGCATGCTCAAGTCGCTGGCCGGCTCCGGCAGGCTCACCGCGGCGGTCAGGGTTCCTCTGGCGGACGCGGAAGCGCCGCTGGAAGGGGTGCTGAACCTCGCACTCCGTCGCGAGCGCGCCCCCAACGGTGACGGCGCAAAGCTGCTGGGTTACTCGACCGACTTCGCCGCGGCGGTGAAGCTGGCCGCCAGCGCGACGCTGGTGGTCATCGTCGATGTGGAACTGACCGACGCCGAGGCCACGCTGGTCGGTGGTGCATCGGCGGTGGTGGTGCTCGGCACGCTGCAGGGAATGGAGCTGGCGGCGGCGCAGGTGATCCTGCCGATCACCAACGTCGCCGAGGAGAATGGCACTTTCGTCAACCGCGATCAGCGGGTGCAGCGCTACAGCCAGGCCCGGACCGCCCCGGGCATGGCCCGTCCCGCCTGGTGGGTGTGCGCCGAAGCGGCGCCAGGATCGGCGCCGGCGACGGCGGCGGACGCCTTTGCGATGGCCTGCCGGCAGATCCCCGCGCTGGCCGGGATGAGCTACAAGGATCTCGGATTGAACGGGATGGTGGTGCCGGGAGCTACGATGCTGGCCGCTGTGGGAGGTGCCTGAGCGATGTCTCCCGAGATCAAGGGGCTGATCCTCGTCTCAGCCATCAAGCTCATCGTGGTCTTCACCATCACGCTGGTGGGCGTGGCGTTGCTGACCCTGATGGAGCGGAAGGTGTCGGCCTGGATGCAGTACCGCCACGGCCCGAACCGGGTCGGCTTCGCCGGATTGCTGCAGCCGGCCGCGGATGGCCTCAAGAACATCATCAAGGAAGAGACCCTCCCCGGGGAAGCCAACCGGGTCCTCTTCATGCTGGCCCCGACGCTCGCCTTCATTCCCGCGCTGATGCTCGGCTCGGTGATCCACTGGGCCGCACCGCTGCCGGTCAAGTTCGATTTCGCCCTGCCCGTTCTGGGCCGCTTCCATTACGACGCGCTGATGCCGCTGGCCGTGGCGGATCTCCCGGTGGGGTTCCTCTTCGTGCTCGCCATCAGCTCGATGGGGGTCTACGGCATCGCCCTCGCCGGCTGGTCCTCCAACAGCAAGTACTCGCTGCTCGGCGGCCTCCGGGCGACCGCGCAGATGATTTCCTACGAAGTCGCCATGGGACTCTCGCTGGTGCCGGTGCTGATGCTCTCCGGCAACGTCGCCTTCGGCGAGATCATCACGTCGCAGCAGCAGGGGCTCTGGTACATCCTGCCGCTCTTCATCTCCTTCTTTGTCTTCCTGGTCGCCGGCTTCGCCGAGACCAACCGGCTGCCCTTTGATATGCCGGAGGCGGAGAGCGAGCTCATCGCCGGCTATCACACCGAATACTCCGCCATGAAGTTCTCGATGTTCTTCATCGCCGAGTACGCCAACATGGTGACGGTGGCCGCCATGGTGACCACGCTCTTCTTTGGCGGGTGGGACATCCCGTTCACCCATTGGGACGAGGCGCCCGGCATTGCACAGTCGCTGGCGACGGCGATCGTCATGTTTCTCAAGGTGTTCTGCTGGCTCTTCTTCTTCATGTGGATCCGCTGGACGCTGCCCCGCTTCCGCTACGACCAGCTCATGGCGCTCGGCTGGAAGGTGCTGCTGCCGATCGCGCTGGCGTACGTGATGGTCATTGGCGTCGCGATCTATCTCACCGAAAACGTCGCGGGGATGACGTCGCCGAAGGCGATGATGGGGGTGCTGTTCCTGCTCAACCTGGGGCTGGGCTACCTCGTGTTTGGCGTGCTCGATCGCGGGACACTGATCGGCGGCCCGCAGTCGCGGAAGACCGCCGACGGCAACCTCCCGCGCGCGGCCTGAGGAATTTATGGCAATTGGCGTGAAGGTCATGAAGCGGCCCACCAGCGACGTGAGCTACGTCCGGGCGACGCTCAAGGGAATGGCGCTCACCTTCCGGAAGATGTTCGAGCCGAAGGTGACGATGCAGTACCCCGAGGAGAAGAGTGCGCCGGAAGCGGAGCGCGGCGCGTGGACGCTTTCGCCCCGCTGGCGCGGCACCCACCGCATGCTCACCGATGAGCAGGGCCGGTCCAAGTGCGTCGCCTGCGGCCTCTGCCCCCAGATCTGCCCGGCCAACTGCATCAAGCTGGTGCCGGGCGAGGACGAGGAGGGCAACCGCTACCCGCTGATCTACGAGATCGACGAGTTCCGCTGCGTCTTCTGCGGCTACTGCCAGGAAGTCTGCCCCCCGAGGAGGCCATTCACGTCGGGGTGCACTACGAGAACGCGGAGTACAGCCGCGACCGGTTCGTGTACGACCTCGAGCGGCTGTCGGCGCAGACTCACCCGGTGTCGACCCTGTGGGACCCCACCGACCCGAAAGGCGAGTAGATGGCGGTCCCGATCTTCTGGTTCTTCGCCGGGGTGGCGATCGTCTCCGCCCTCCTCGTGGTGCTGATGCGGAACCCGATCGCCTCGGCGTTCTGGCTCATCAACACGATGCTGTGCCTCGCCGCGATCTTCTTCATGCTCGATGCCCAGTTCATCGGCGCCATCCAGATCCTGGTGTACGCCGGCGCGGTCATGGTGCTCTTCCTCTTTGTCATCATGCTGCTCAACCTGGGCCGGGGCGAGAGCGACTTCAAGCGCGTCCCGATCTGGTTCCTCGTCGCCGTTTTGGTGGGCGTGCTGACCAGCCAGCTGGTGCCGCTGATGAGCTACAGCCGCGAGCGGCTCGCCTTGGAGTACACCCGGTCCCCGCTGCTGGCGGATCCGGCCATCGTCTTTGATTCCCTGGTCTCGCCGGCGCGTGCCACCCTGGAGCGAGGTGTTCCGGGCGATCTGGCCCAGCCGCTCTTCACTCAGTATATCGTGCCCTTCGAGCTGACCTCGGTCCTGCTCCTCGCCGCCATTATCGGGGCGGTGGTGCTGGCGAAACGGAGGATCTGATGTTTCTGGGACCCTCCCTCGCCGTCTCGGCGATCCTCTTCTGCATCGGGGTCGCGGGCGTCCTGCTCCGGCGCAACGCGATCGTGATCTTCATGTGCGTTGAGCTCATGCTCAACGCTGTGAACCTGACGTTCATCGCCCTGGCGCAGGCCCACGGTGTCGCCGGCCAGGTATTCGTGTTCTTCGTGATGACCGTCGCCGCCGCCGAAGCCGCGGTCGGGCTGGCAATCATCCTGTCCATCTTCCGCCACCACAAGTCGGTGGATCTCAAGAACATCAACCTGCTCAGGGGCTGATGCACGCTGCCTTGCTTCCGGTTGCCCTGATCCTCGGGTTGCCGCTCCTCGGGTTTCTCGCCAACGGTGCCCTCGCCCTCTGGCGGCCGCAGGCCAAACTGGCGACGTCGCTGATCGGGTGCGGTGTCCTGCTCGGGGCCTTTGCCGCGGCGGTGCTGCTGTTCCAGCGGCTGGCGCCGGGTTGGCACGCCGAGCCGGACGTGGCCCACATCGTGACGCTGTGGAGCTGGATTCCGGTCGGGAATCTCACCATCGATTTTGCCTTCCAGCTGGATCAGCTCTCGATGGTGATGCTGCTCATCGTCACCGGTGTCGGCAGCCTGATCCACCTGTTCAGCGTCGGCTACATGAAGTCCGACCCGGGATACGCCCGCTACTTCGCGTACCTCAATCTGTTCATCGCCTTCATGCTGGTGCTGGTGCTCGGGGCCAGCTTCCCGATGATGTTCATCGGGTGGGAAGGGGTGGGGCTCTGCTCCTACCTGCTGATCGGATTCTGGTTCACCGAGAAGGCGAACGCCGACGCCGGCAAGAAGGCATTCATCGTCAACCGGATCGGCGACTTCGGCTTTCTCATCGCCATGTTCCTGATCTGGGGCGCGTTCGGCAGCCTGAACTATGCGGATGTCTTCGGCCGGGCGCAGGAAGTTCTCCCGGCCAGTGGCGCACTGGTTACCGCCATCACGCTCTTCCTCTTCCTCGGCTGCGCCGGCAAGTCGGCCCAGATCCCGCTCTACACCTGGCTGCCGGACGCGATGGCCGGTCCCACCCCGGTCTCGGCGCTGATCCATGCCGCGACGATGGTCACGGCAGGTGTCTACCTCGTCGCCCGGTCCAATCTCCTCTTCGCGCTCGCGCCGACCAGCCAGACTGTCGTGGCCGGGGTTGGCGCGCTGACCGCGCTCTTTGCCGCGACGATTGGCCTCCGGCAATACGATATCAAGAAGGTGCTGGCGTACTCCACTGTCTCCCAGCTCGGCTACATGTTCCTGGGCGTGGGCACCGGGGCGATCAC